>MHXU01000144.1 GCA_001824555.1 Planctomycetes bacterium GWC2_45_44 | reverse complement strand
AAGCTATTTTGAGCTAAAAACAATGATGCCAGCATTTATAAACCTTATTATTTGCTCAGAAAACGTGTTCCTTATCCAAAGTTCAGGTTATAAAGTTGTCAATTGAGCCCGTCATTGAGAGAATTTTAGAGCGTAAAGACAAAATTCGTATTGTTGACCTTGGCTGCGGCAGTGGTGAAGGGATTGAACTATTAACCCACATTCCGCCCAGCGTGCCGGCCAAAACAACAAACAAGGAATTTGTAATAACCGAAGGAGATATCGAAATTTATGAGGGGATTGATATTTCTCCTGGAATGGTGGAACAGGGAAAACAAAATTATGTATCTATGCCGCAGGCTAAATTTTTACAGGCTGATTTGTCAGAGGGGTTTCCTTTACGGAAAGACGACCCTTACGATATATATTTTTCCTCTTATGCTTCATTGTCGCATTTAGATTATGCAGGACTTGAACAGCTTACACAGCAGATTTTTTCTCATATAGATGGCCGAGGGTATATGGTATTTGACCTTCACGGTAGATATTCGCCTGAATGGCCGGGTTATTGGAGTAAAGACTGTTATAGGTCTCTGCCTTATAATATGGCATATTTACTGCCGTCGCAGCAGCAGAACTCTGAAAAAATAAAATGGTTCGAAGTTGCATATTACAGCGGTTCAGAACTTAATGGGCTTATAGAATCGGCAGCCAAATCGGCCGGGAGAAAGGCTAAAATAATTACAATGCAGGACCGTTCGATATTTGTCGGGCGACATATGGATACCTGCCTTTTCAAAAACCAAAAACATCAAATACGAGCAGAGGTAAATCGGCTGTTCGAACGTGATTACAGAGAGACAATAAACGGTTTAAGTCTTGATATAGATTATTTACAAGAGGTCAAAGAGGTGAATTGCCAGGTATATACACGAATCTTCGATTATTACAACCTCTGGCAGACAGTTATAAATACGCTTCAGGCTTTGATAGCCGGTAATAATGCGGAAGTCAAAAGAATCATAGAATCGAGCAGTGGGAAACTCGCCGATGACCTAAAAATGCTGGCCTGGCTGTACAGAAATGCTGACAGGTTTCCCGCTATTAATTTCTGGGCCAGCGTTATGGGGCCGCAGGTAGCTTGTGTGCTGCGAAACCTGGAACTTTCCCTTCCGCAGGGGCTGGGTTGTGGTCATGGTCTGTTCTGCGTTGTAGAAGTAGAGAATTAAAAAGGATGCTGTAAATAAATAATACTGTTATTTTGCCGTGCTCATACCCCAAACGAGCCAGACAAATATGTAGGCTGCACCGATGGCGGCGAATGTGAATGGCAGGCCGATTTTTACGAAATCACGGAATCTGACAGGGTAGCCAGCTTTTTTGAGCAGGCCGCAGCCAACAATATTCGCTGATGTTCCGATTGGCGTTATATTTCCGCCGAGGCTCATTCTTTCATTCATAATGGGCGTAATAATACTATGCTGGGAAATTTCTGCAAGCGAAATTGGATTGCGAATTGAGGCTTATGGATTTTAGTTTGCTTTTCTGCGTTTGGTGGCTACCGCGGCAAAGAGGATGTGCCGGAGGCGGTCAACAGTGAGGCTTTGCATATACTCCTCGGTAAAATCGAGCTTGAATCTGCCTTTGAAAGTCTTAATCTTCTTCTCGACATTGCCTCTGTCGAGAGCCGATATGCTGCGAGCCAAACGTTCAAAATTCCGAGCCGAGTTCATCTGTATAAATCCAAATTAAAACAGTTCACGCCTGTTTTATCGGGACAAAAGGCTTATGACTTTCCCAAAAAAAGCTTAAAACGCAAAAAATGTAATTATTATACGCAGCGGCGGGAAAAATTTTTCTGTAAATTCTGATAACGTCTGATAAGTTATAGGTATGGACATCGAAGAACTCAATTATGATTTGCCCGCGGAGCTTATCGCTCAAAAGCCCGCTGAAACAAGAGACGCAAGCAAACTGCTCATATTGAATCGGCTGCTCGGCTGCATCACTGACACTGCGTTTAGCCACGTTGTCGATTATCTTAATAAGGGCGACTGTTTAGTTATAAACGATACGAAAGTTCTGCCAGCCAAATTTTTCGCTCGCCGAAAAACCGGCGCGAAAATCGAGGGGCTTTTTCTCGAACAGCATCAGACCGGCTGGCTCGTAATGCTGAAGAACTCGGCCAAAATAAAACAGGGTGAAACGCTCGATTTATTAGACAGGGATAAAAAAACATTCTGCGCTGCCGTTCCTTTTCAAAAATTAGATGCCGGCCAGTGGCTTTTACAGCCGCAATCGGAGATGTCGGCTGAAGATATTTTGGTCAGGGTAGGTTTTTCGCCTTTGCCGCCTTATATAAAGAGGGTTGAGCCTGCGATTGAGCATAAGACCGATTCGGCGCGTTATCAGACGGTTTATGCTCGTCAGGCCGGCGCGGTTGCCGCTCCGACGGCGGGTCTGCATTTTACTCAGGATATTTTAAATCAAATTCGCCAAAAGCAAATCGCAGTCGCGCAAATTACGCTGCACGTCGGCGAAGGGACTTTTCTGCCGGTTAAAACCAGGACGCTTGAAGAACATAAAATTCATAGTGAACGATTTTCGCTCAATGAGCAAAACGCCAAAATCATAAACGACACCATCGACACCGGCGGAAGGATTATCGCTGTCGGCACGACTACCGTCCGAACGCTTGAAACCGTCGCTATCGGCGGAAAAGTTTTGCCGCGGAGCGGTCAGACCGATATTTTCATAACGCCCGGCTACGAATTTAAAATTATCGACGGCATCATCACCAATTTCCATCTGCCAAAATCGACGCTGCTTGCGCTGGTTGGGGCGTTTGCCGGCTTGGATAAAATTATGGCCGCTTACAGACACGCAATCGAAAAGAGCTACCGATTTTATTCGTATGGCGATTGTATGCTGATAGTCTGATTTTCTCTTATTTTTTGCCTGAATTCTTGACTAAAAACGTGCAAAACCGACAGCTTTGTATTATAATGCCAAAATGCTGTTTTTTAAGGGTAAAAAATGAAACTGACTTTTCACGGAGCTGCGCAGGAAGTTACCGGCTCGGCTCACATAGTTACAATCAACGGCAAAAATATCCTTCTCGACTGCGGCCTGTTCCAGGGCAAAAGAAAAGAAGCGTTTGAAAAGAACCGCAACTTCCTCGTTGACCCCGACAAAATCGACGTAATGCTCCTGTCCCACGCCCACATGGACCACAGCGGCAACATCCCCACCCTCGTCAAAAAAGGCTACAAAGGCAAGATCTTCTGCACCGACGCGACCGCAGACCTGTGCCAAATAATGTTCCGCGACTGCGCAAACATACAAGTCCGCGATACCGAATACATCAACAAAAAACGCGCCAGACAGGGACAAAAACCTTTCGAACCGCTATACACCGTCGAACAGGCCGACATCGCAAGCACACACCTTTCGCCTGTGCCATATTCAAAACCGTTCAAACTTTTCGATAACGTCGAAGTCTGCTTTCACGATGCCGGACACATCCTCGGCTCTGCGTTCACAGAAATAAATTTTCGCGAAACAGGCAGCACAAAAAAACTAATGTTCACAGGCGACATCGGCCGCCGCGACATCCCAATCCTCAAAGACCCAGTCGTCATCAATGATATCGATTATCTGATTACAGAAAGCACCTACGGCGACCGAAAGCACCCGCCCGCCGCCGATGTCAAAGGCAAACTCGAAGAACTTGTCAACGAGATATGCCGAACAAAAGGCAAAATGATTATCCCCGCTTTCAGCATCGGCAGAACCCAGCTATTGATTTACCTGCTCAACAAACTTCACGCCGAAGGCAGGATTTGCCCTATACCGGTTTATGTTGATTCCCCGCTCTCCAGCGCAGCGACCAGTGTTTATGGCAAACACAGAGAATGCTGGGACCCCGCGTCGGTGGAATTCTTAGTGAACAGCAGTAAGCCGTTCGATTTCGGCGGACTGCGATATACCGAAAGCGTTCAGGAATCAATGGCTCTCAACGATTTGCCCGGCCCGATGATTATTATTTCCGCATCGGGAATGTGCGAAGCCGGCAGAATACTGCACCACCTCAAAAATAATATCACCAATCCCAAAAATATCGTCCTGATTGTCGGCTATATGGCCGAGAATACTCTCGGCAGAAAAATCGCCGAGCATCAGCCTGAAGTGAAAATTTTCGGTATGACTTTGCCGTTGCGGGCAAGAGTTGAAGAAATCGCCGCCCTTAGCGCACACGCCGACGAATTTGAAATGCTCGACTATTTCGGCAGATGCGGCGCCTCGCATATTGAACACGTCTTCTGCGTCCACGGCGAACAAAACGCGCTGGAATTCTTCTCCGACAGGTTAGTCGAAGCTGGTATGAAGAACGCTCACATTCCTTCGCCCGGCCAGGTCTTCGAGTTGTAGGGTTGTTTTTCCTTGAAAAGGCAGTCTCTATCCGCTATACTGACCGTTCTATGCCAATGTAGCTCAACGGTAGAGCTCCGGTTTTGTAAACCGGGGGTTATCGGTTCGAATCCGATCATTGGCTTTTGCGTTTTCAGGCTGAAAATGCGTTATGCTCGCACTAAAAGCGGGTTTTGTTGTATTCTGTGCAACCTCACTTTTCACCATATTTTGTCCACATTTTCCGCTATTTACTTCATTTTCCCCACCTTTGGGGGCAAGTTTGGAGCAAAGTAAATCTGCGGCTGAATTGTATGTTCCGGTTTTTACTTGCCGCTGCGATTCGCTCGGCAGGGACAAATCTGGCAAGGCCGCAACCGCATCGGATTCTTGCCCTGCGAAAATATGTGTATATCGGCTCATGGTTAAATTTATATCGCTATGCCTCATAATGGTTTGAATCAACTTGACGTGAACGCCCGCCGCTGCCAAAAGGCTGCCGGTGGTATGCCTGAGAGCGTGGAAGTCAGCATATCGGCCATTAACGACGTATTCAATACCGGCATTGGCAAGGTCAGCCTTCAACATTTTAGCCGTCTTGCCCGGAATGTTGAAAACTTTTACCGTAGGCATTTTACCGCACAGGAAGCCCGCCAGTGCGTCAGCGGTATCAGGACGAAGCGGAAGCCTATCTTCTTGCCTGTGCTTTGAATCTCCGGCCGAAACGGTTACGCTGTGCCCCGGCAAATCGAAGCTCGATACCGTAAGGCTTCGCAGCTCGTTTTTCCGAATCCCCGATTCCGCCGCCAACCGATACAACAATGCCCGCTCTGTGCCACTCATGCCAAACCGGAACGGCGCGGCTTTTGTGGTTTCCAGTAAACGCCGCAACTCATCGACGTTTAACGACCGCCGGTCATGATGTCTGTCCAACCGAACATTCTTGCCTTTCAAGTGTTGTAATGGACTGTCGGCCATTCGCCTATCCTGCACCAGCCACCGACAAAACTGTTGGCAGGCTTTCAAATAGAAATTCTGGCTCTGAAAGCTCAAAGCCATTTGTTTTTTGTCGTGCTGAAGCCCAGAAACGGCATTTTGTACAATTGAAGCCTTGATGTCAGAAATATACACAAACCCGCATTTTTCTATCAGGACGGTTTTTGCCCTTTGGTAGGTTAGTTCTGCATACGCTGTAGTATTACCTTTTGCCAAAATGGATTGTTGAAATTCAGCAAGATGTTGTTTCAACGATTTCCCAGCCTCTGCTCTTTGTGCATCTAAAAGACCGTGCTTTATAAACTGCTTTTTTAGCATCGGGTCTGTACCCTCAATGAATCTGAGCAGCTCCACATCCAACGGCATATTAGAGATTTTATACCGTATCAGCTTTTCAATCATCTTGCCCAGTTCAGCGGTACCGCTCTTGCTGGCAAAGCCTCTATATCTCCGCACCTGCTTATTATGGTCTTTGAATTGCAAATAGAAGCGACCGCACTCTTTGGTCTTTCCATCCTGCTTGTACATTGGTTTGAAAATTCTCATATTTCACCTACCTTTTTCGTAGTTATTACAGATAACATGGTACCATAATAGTTATTATTGTCAACCCTAAACATCGTAAATCGTAACAGTTTTTTTCAGTGCTTTCTTGTCCATTTTTTCACCATTTGCAACCATATTTCCTACCAACCTACCAACTCCTACCAGCGTTTTCACATTAGTCTCTCATGAAGCATTTTTCTTGGCGCTAATGGCAAACCATTGGTAGGTTCTGGTAGGTTTTTGCAAAAACGAACATAAGTGTTTATTTTGTACATATTTACAATCCTACCAACTTTACGTCAAATTCAGCCCAATCCATACTCTTTGGGTCTTTCCATCGTACCATTGTTGGTCATTTCGGCAGCCTTTTTGCCGCAAACAAGTGTTAAAGTCCTGTGCCGATAAATGACTTTCAGTTCCCGCATCCTTACACCATCTTTCATACCGTTCTTTGAGTATAGAAACAGGTGTAATAGAAAATCCATCAATCGTGCAACACTCATCGAAAAAGTCCTTTAGTGGGTCCTGCTCGGTGCGATATTCTGTAGTGGCAGTCGATACATCCTCCGGCTCTTTCAGACCGGTCTGCTGCCACCCCAGACAGCCCTCTATCAGACGGTTCAAGATACCTGGCCATTCGAGTCGAAGTTTATCCGATAGATGGAGGTCGCACTCGGCATCAGAAATCACAACATTGAAAGGCACGAGTTTTACCCGGCGCCAAATCGCTATCGTGTTTTCGGGAATTTTTGGCTTATTGTTGGTAACCAAAATTATCTTAAATTGACGTTGAAACTCAAAAAAGTCTTGCCGCATATACCGTGCTTTTATTGAGCTGTCGCCGGTGAGCTTTTTAACAAGCTGAACTTTGAGCGTTTTATCCTTCTCGGTCTCTGATGCAATAACCAGTCGTTTGCCCAAAAGGTCGGCCAACTCCGTAGGGTGTGCGTTACCGAAATTAACGATAAGTAGGTCGCCAGCGCATTCGCAGGCGTAATCACCCATCATCAGCCGGATATTATCAGTTAGTACCGTGGTCTTGCCATTTTTACCATGCCCCCAAAATGCCCAGAAAACCTGCTCTGCGATGCTGCCTGTAAGGCTGTAGCCAAACACACGCAAAATATAATCCACCATTGCCGCGTTATCGCCAGTAATTCTGAAAAGTGATTTATCAAAAATTGGACATTTTGCATTGGGGTTGTGTACTACATTTGCAATCTGCGAAAGCATATCCGCTGGATTATGTGGTCGCAGTTTACCAGTAGTCAGGTCGATAGTTCCATTTTGAACATTGAATGCCCAAGGGTCGCGGTTAAAGTCCTCGGCGTAGCAGCTTATGGGTTCTATATGCTGTGCTTCGTGCAGTGCATTGGTAATCTTGTTTGTGTTTTCCGATTGTCGGGCGAATCGTTCTATTGCCTCGCGGCGATCTTGATTTTCCGGCAAAAGGGCTTCCCTGCGTAACTCGCGGCACATCTTCACAAAATAGTTTCGTGCCCCTGGCTCGCCTCGTGATTCATCCCACCGTCGCCCATCCCAACAGTACCATCGACCTCGTGTATGGTTATAGCGAAATTCATTACCAAACATGGCCACAAATCGTTCAGCACTGCCGGAATCGGTGAAAGGGAACATTGATAGCTTTGTCGCAGCAGGTGGTGAATAGTTTGGGTTGTCCAGCTTTGCCCAGTGTATGAGACTTGCAATGGTAAGTTTTCCGTCGCTATTGAAAGAATTCCACTTGCTTTGACATACGCCTTCTTGATATTTCGATGACTGTCTGCTCCACATATCCCAAACGGAAACATCGCATCCCGCTGCCTTCATCGCCATCCCAACCTCAATCCACTGTTGATAATCGTCTGCCCTTGAGGATTTAAGTGATTTGAGGCATCGTTCCGCGGTTGTAGCATCGTCACTAACATGGTGTGTTGATGGCAACTGAGCAGAAGTGGCAGGTTTCACGACTGCTGTCGCATTTACAGAACAGGCATCGAGCGCATTTTGAAAATCTTCTACCGCAATCATAGCATTGTTCCATAAATGATAAATACATCTTGGTAGGGCTGGCGTTTCGTATTTTTGAACCCTGGCAGTCGCATTATCCGTTCAGGGTTTCTGATACTCTTGTCACTGTGGAGAGTAGCGATAAGCTTTTGCTGCATAGATTCCCACTGCACGAGGTCTGTCAAAGATTTCGACAATCGCCAATAGCAATGAATACCAGCACCAGAATTGATTATCATATCTGGATTTGGCAATTTTTTTTCGTCCAACCTCCACAATAAAAACTCACTTCGTCCGCAGCCATCGCCAGGCGAAATGCCATGAGCATCGGCATCCGAATCGTCAAAGTCGACAAAAAGGTTTCTGGCAAGGGCTACATTTTTATCACCCCGGAGACCAAAATCTTTCCGCGGGTTGACACCAGCAAAAACGCCCCATCCCCGTTGGTTTAATGCTGTCATTTTCTGCATCTGCTGTGGCAGGTCTTTCGCAAGATGCCATATAGAATGTGGAGCAGAACCGCCCGGCATATCTTTCGGCCAAATAAAACGAACTTCGACAATGTCATCTGGCTCAAAAACAGTGTTGATGTATTTCTGTAAATCGCTCATTTTTCCGCCTTTTGTAACTGGTCAAACTTTTCACGTGTCTTTGGGCAGTCCAGTTCGACCCATCTGAGCCATTTTCGTTTGTTGAACATAATTTTTGCCCCGATTTGAATTGGCGGCACAGGAAAGTCGGGTTTTGCGGTAAGTTCATAGAGGAAACTCCGGCTAATTCCCAATAATTTAGCCGCTTTGCGGACATCGAGCAAAAGCGGTTCGGTTGGTTCAGTCTGCTGCATGGCGTATCCTACGGCTCATCTGCTGAAGTTCTTTTTCAAGCACCCCGACGATGTCAGTCTCGAAAACCCTCAGATGACCAACCCGCTGGCTCGGCTGAATGCGGCGGCTCGCCAGAATATATTGTAATTTCCATAGTGGGCAACCCAGCATTTTCGCAAGTTCCCCGGTCGTTAAAAGTTTTTTTCCGTCATTCATAATTTTATACCTTTCAACTAAAAGTATAACATACTATGTAAGATATGCAACATAAGTATAGCACAGACAACGACTTGTGTCTTTTGGGTCGTGTATTTTATCGTGTATTTTTGTGAGATGTAGAAATTAAAAAAGCCCTCAAAAGAGGGCCTGCAGTGTCAACTTGGCCTATCTGTTAAAAATACATGAATCATGTATTTCATCATGTATTATTTTTTTTGATTAGTTGTATTTTTTCGATAAAAATCTTATTTTTCTCTCTATAGATACACTTAGCAATGTCCGCATGCACGCTACGTCTGAGTACTTGCTTTAAGGTATCTGGTTGCTGTTTACCGTGATGCTTTTCGTCGTAGTTTACACCACTTGGGCGCGCAATCAAATCTTCAAGTAAATTTTTGCTTGGCCCTTTGTTGAAATCGTTCAAATCTATTTCAAATGGCTGCGTAATTTGCCCATCTTCAGTTTGTTCAAGGACAGTTCTTAATTGTATGTCTACTTCTTCTACGTTGAGCAACTTAATTTTATCAAGTTGGCCGCCAAGGATCATACACAACAGGCAAGTCGATGGCAACTTGTTATTCATTAAATTCTGCAAATTCTCTTTAGTTCCTATGCCTATGGCCGTGTGCAACTGGTTCGCATGTCTTACGTGTAGATCATGTATCTTTTTTATTATTCCATCTGTCCCTATTTCAGCAGTTGGTACAGCTAAATCGCTTAGCTCTGGAGAATGTTTTAAGTAGAATGCAGTCAAATCATTTTCTAAAATCTCATTCGCTAAAGATACAAAGCCCGCAGCCATAGCCTGGTCAACCTTTCTAATTCGTGCGCCTGTGAAGAGGTCAATCATATATAAGAATTTGGGGTCATATTCAGCAACGCCGCCGGAGATTGTCGCAAATCGTCGATCAATACACTGCGAACATGCACCGCAGTGTGTGTGAGGGTACGTAAAAATTGAGCCTGCACAGCTTCGCGTATTTTCGATTTGAATCTGATGTTGTAGTTCTTTAAGTCTTAAAACTACATCTGTTTTTGTTTTCCAAAAATAAGGATTTTCGAAGGTAAATGTAGATTTCGTCAGCTTAGTAAGTAGATTAGAGAATAGGTGCAAAAATTTGGGATGAGTTGATCGTGTTCTTCGTGCCTGAGGGGTCTGACCGTCAAAAGGAAGGTTGCAACTAATTATGCCATTTTCATAAAACTTTACTGAATTCTTTTTAAACATAATGGCGACCGCTGCGCCGAGCGAACCAAAAAGAAACGATCTTGTCCTTTGCGTTCTGTCGTGAGTTAAATCTTCGCTTTTATTAACAGTTAAACCGACATGAAAGACTTCAACGCCTGTATCGGAAACGTCATCAATGTAATCGTGAAGTTCGCTCTGAAGACCGTGCAACTTATTGTTGGAGCGATGACTTACAAGAGCTACTGATTTTTTTTTACCCACCACCTCATCCAGTGCTCCTGTAAATGAGTCTAAGCCCCCAGAGAAAAGAACTACCTCTTTTTCTTGAAGAGTGGTGTGCATTTTATCACCCAAATACAGAAATTCTGGAAATTTGGTTTCGTCTTTGTGAACAAAATTAAATCGATGGCAGTCGCCAGATACAAATGAAAGGGCTTCTTCGAGAATACTCCTTATTGATGGAGTATTCCACACTACGTCATTTCTTACCGGTATTACATAATTAAGATTACGATTCCATTTGTTCCCATATTCCAGTTGCTCTTTGCGTCCTCTTGAGACCATTTGATCTGCAACATATACGAAGGTTGCAATTTCAAGAAGATCATGCATGATTGGTGGTATTTTTTGAATCATTTTTTTGGTCAGTGCTGGTACGTCTAATCTGATGTCACCATTTCCCTTATTATCCTTTAATGTCAGCTTATACTGCACATAATCATTCGCAAAACCAGTGGAACTGGCAGAATCGCAGAGGAAGAGATGTTTTATCATTTTGCATTTCTCCTCAACCTAAGTTCATCACTAATTCTTGCCAGAGCACAGGGAAGGAACTGTGTTTTAACATTTTCGATGGTGATGCCCTCCCTAAACTGAGCAGCATTTGGCCAACAACCAGAACATTCTTTCGCAATACGTGCTGTTTGGTAGCAGTGAAGCTCTAATGCTTTTTTAAATTCTGCACATTTAGAAATATTTGAAAAAGATTTGTCAGGACCAATATGTGATGGGATTTCCCTGCTCAGATGATAATCAAGAAAACGATAAAGAAATTTTGCAAAAAATGTTTGTCCCACATAACCAAATTTTTGAGGAGTTGCCCATTTGCCAAGAGATTGCTTGGCGTCGTTTGAAGATACACCGAACAAGCTTTTTGTTTCCTGCTTGCACAATTCAGTTAGTGTTTCTACGCCGCTGTATCTGGCCATTTCCGCAAGATCACTTATTTTCCCTAATTTGGCGAGTTTTTCCTCTAACGCATTGTTAAAATTAGCAACAAAATCTGTTAATGTTGATCCTTCTGCCCCTGCACGATCAGCTATTGTAACGTCATCAGTAAAATTTGCTTGTTTTGCATCCCAGATTGCTCTTATGAATAAGTAAACGACATTAGAAACACCTGTGTCATATTTTGCAAACTCAATACCTTTTTCTGCTGCTGCGCTTGTTGCGTCTGCTATTTGTGCAGGGCTGCTTGGAATGCCAAGCAGGTCAATAACCTCCCTCCATTTTCTGGTTTGTGGTAAAATTCCCAGCCGTATATGGCCCATAATTAAATCTCCAACAACATTACTGCAACATGTTAGTTATAAGAGACTTATCGACATTTTTGCTTTAGGACATTACAATTCGACAATTCTTGGTGTCTATTACGACTTGAGCGAGCTATGCCGCCTAAGTCACATAACACAACCCTTGTTTTATTATCGTTTTCTGGTAAAGTGATAGCGATTTTTGGTTTTTGCTTTTGGAGACATAAATTTGTCAAATGAGCGAATTCCAACAAAATCGAGAAGTCGGATCGCAATAATGTGTCAAAATATCACCAAATAAACAAAAAAACGCACAACTACTGACTTCCGATATTCAATGTTAGTCTTTTAGCTACAAGGATATGCAGAAATACGAGTGTAATCAATGAATAAAAAACAGTTGGAGGATTAAAACCCCGGCCATTGTCGAACGAATCGTCAATGATATTGATGAGATTGTCCGTCTGGTGCGTTTTGACGGCTGGCAGGATACCATCCCCGGCGAACGGGAAGTGCAGAAATCATTACGCAAAACCCTGTTAAAATATCAGTTGCACAAGGATGAAGAGTTATTCAATCGTGCCTATGAATACATTAAAGAATATTATTGAAGCCGAAAATGTAAGTAAAAACACTTATTGTACCATGTGGCGACTTCTTTTAAGTCCTTGTTTTGCAGTGGCTTGTAGGAATTATTTTAAATTACCAAAATATTCGTATTTTTTTCTTTACCTTTAAGGTTAAGATTATTATAATTTAAGGGTCTCAGGGATGAACATCCGGTTTATTAGTACTAAACTTCAGAAAGTTCTGTGTACAGAAAAAGAATTAGTCCGGCATTATGGCAGCAAAAATGCCCAGAAAATTCAAAACCGTCTGGTCTTATTACGAAATGCTCCGACACTGGCCCAAATGCCGTCGACTCCTCCTTACAGATGTCATCCACTAAAGGGCGACTATGCTGGGTGTTTTGCGGTGGACGTAAATCACCCATTTCGTATAATTTTTCGTCCGGCTCATACTCCTGTGCCGACAAAGGAAGATGGCGGTATTGATTTGACGGCAGTTACCGATATTGAAATACTCGATATAAAGGATTATCACTAATGAGCCAGATAAATACAAATCAGTTTATTCCAGACTACGCAGTTGCTCCAGGACGTATTCTTGAAGAAACCCTTGAGTCTATAGGACTATCTAAATCCGAATTTGCGGATCGGGCTGGGGTGTCAGCTAAGACTGTAAGTCAGATTATTGCCGGTATAGCTCCCATAGTCCCGGACAATGCTATTGTTTTTGAACGGGTGCTTGGAATTTCTGCACAAATATGGAATAACATCGAATCGGAGTACCGTTTGTTTTTGGCCCGCCAAAAGGCTACTATTGGGCTCAAAGATGCGGTGGAATGGTCAAAAAAGTTTCCTTTGGCGGAATTGGTTAAGCGGCGTGTTATTGCTGCAAATTTAACGACAGCCCAAAAAGTGGATGCGTTGCTGAATTTCTTTCGGGTCAAAGACCCTGACGCATGGATGATTCAATATGGTAATGTGTCTGTGGCATTTTATAAATCAGCCAAGTTTCAGAGTGATTATGAATCGGTGGTTACATGGTTGCGTCTTGCTGAACTGCGTGCAGAGTCTATTCAGACCGATCCTTTTGATGCCGCAAGGTTCCAAGACTCTCTGGCCTCGATTCGCTCTTTAACTGCCGAGAATCTCAAGGTATTTGAGCCTCGGATGAAAGATTTATGCCGTCAGTCGGGAGTTGCGTTGGTTTTCATTTCGGAATTGTCGGGAACCCATCTGAGTGGAGCAACTCGTTGGTTATCACCGGACAAAGCGATGATTGCATTATCGCTTCGTCATAAGTCCAATGATCATTTCTGGTTTACATTTTTTCATGAATCAGGCCATATTCTTAAACATGGCAAAAAGGATGTCTATATTGATGAGCAAAATGCGGAAATGACCAAGCAGGAACAGGAAGCCAGTCAGTTTGCCTCTTCATTTTTAATTCCAGATAGCCAATACAGAGACTTTATCACGAAAAATCCAAAACCCACAAAATATGTTGTTGAACAATTTGCTAAAAAAACCGGCATTGCTCCAGGTATTCTGGTAGGACGATTGCAGTATGATAAGCATATTAGTTTTAGTTATCTCAATAACTTGAAAGCGAAATTTACTTTAATTGAAAACGATGCCTCAAAATCCTGATGGATGTTTTAAATAGGGCACCTTACCCCACCTCACAATCCCTCCATCGTCTTCTACTGGTCGCATGTTCACCACGCAGGATCGAGGAGGAACTAACCGCCTATTCTCCCGTTGGCCGATGAAGAATTGGATGGTGCTTCGGGGCTGTCGCCGACCTTTGCCGACTGAGCCTGCCGCAGACATATCACCTGCTTAATAAGCTCAAAAAACGCGATTTAATCGAACAAAAAGGGCAGAAAAGGTACACAGTCTATACACGTAAGCACTTATCCTATACACCGATTCGATAATTTCTATACACGCGTGTATAGACACCATCGCCTTCTGCTGGTCCGACTTTGCTAAAAAAATACTATATTTCGCAATATCTTGCGAAATATGGCTTGATTTTTAAACTAAGTAGCTTAATATTACGATAATATAAGTGGACAAATCACGCTTTATTAAGGATTATGCCATGAAAATAGAAAATCAAACCACCCCAGAAACGATCATTATGGAACTGGGGAAACGAATAGCTAACCTACGGATTGAGCAAGGGATAACCCAGGCTCAGGTTGCAGAGCGAGCCGGTGTGGCCAAACGAACCATTGAGCGAATTGAAGCTGGTGGTGATATACAGTTGACAACACTCATTCGCCTGCTGCGTGTATTGGACTTAGCTGGCCACCTGAACCTGTTAATACCAGAGGCGATGTCCTCACCAATGGAAATGCTCAAGCATCAGGCCAAGCCGCGAAAACGAGCAGTAACCAAAAAATTGAACAAGCCCAAAAAGCTGTGGAAATGGGGTGATGAACAATGAGTACAATTGCGGAAGTAAAAATCTGGGGTTCAACCATTGGGGCAGTAGTACTGGAAGATGGCCAGCGGATAGCATCGTTTCAGTATGATTCAGATTTTGCCCAGAGCGGTATTGAAGTATCGCCGCTGATGATGCCATTGTCAGATAGAGTCTATTCATTCCCATCTCTGGCACAAGAAAGTTTTCATGGTCTCCCTGGTTTACTTGCAGACTCGCTCCCAGATCGATTCGGAAATGCCCTGATTGATGCATGGCTTGCCAGACAGGGACGGGATTCAAATTCATTTAATGCTGTTGAACGCCTCTGCTATACAGGCTCACGTGGTATGGGCGTTCTTGAATTTGTTCCCGCAACTGGACCGCAACCAACACATGACAGTTTGCTTCATGTGGATCGATTAGTCAAATTGGCTAGCGAGATACTGACGCATCGGGACAGCTTACAGATCGACTTGACCGAAGAAGTCAATGCTGAGGCGATGTCTGATATTCTGCGTGTTGGTACATCTGCCGGTGGAGCTCGTGCCAAGGCCGTCATTGCGTGGAATCCCAAGACCAACGAAATCCGTTCCGGACAGATCAATGCCGACGACGGCTTTGAGCATTGGCTGATCAAATTTGACGGGGTCAGCAATAATCGTGATAAAGAATTGGCCGATCCAAAAGGATACGGCATCATTGAATATGCTTATTCAAAGATGGCGACCGACTGTGGTATTACAATGAGCGATTGTAGGTTGCTGGAAGAAGGAGGGCGTCGCCACTTCATGACCCGCCGATTTGATCGACTCGCTCAAGGGGGCAAGCTGCACATGCAATCTTTAGCAGCGCTGGCACATCTGGATTTTAACCAACCAGGCGCCAACAGTTACGAACAAGCCTTCGATGCAATGCGGCGATTGGATTTGTCTGCTCTCGCAACTGCGGAGATGTACCGACGAATGG
>MHXU01000143.1 GCA_001824555.1 Planctomycetes bacterium GWC2_45_44 | reverse complement strand
AGATGACTCTTGAGGCATATCTAACCATTACCACGGCACACCAGAAAAATCGTCAACAAACTATCACCCTAATTATAAAATATCCGAGCAAATAGTACTAACTACGACCCCATATAGCAACAAATATTTTATTTTATTTTAAATTTTGGCTAAAATTATGTGGAAACTTGATTTTTTAAGGTAAATTTGGTATTTTATACAAAATAGGGTGTTGTTTTCATTGCTCATAGAAAGGGCGGTAGGGATTGAGGAATTCTGTACATAGCTGTAACGCTTTGTATTGCGTATGGTTATACACAGCGGTGCTGTTGATGCCGACTGCGGGTATGGGTATTATTCTGCACCCTGACGGGGAGCCGAACCTGCTAACCTGGGCAGACAGGCCGGCAAGTGCTGTTGTAGGAAAATGGAGCAGTAACGCCTCATTTGTGGTTGTTTCCCCCAAATGGGTTCTTACCGTTCGCCACCAGAATACCAATCCCGCAACAGTGAACATCAACGCTGTTACCTATAATTGTATCTACAATCCTCTGTGGATAGGCGGCCCAGCCGGCAATGCTGACATTCGACTTGTTCGCCTCAAGAATTCCGATGGTTCAGACCCCAATCTTGTTTATGCGCCCCTATACACAAGTACTAATGAGGTTAATAGGGATATCTGTCTCGGCGGTTACGGCAAATACAGAGGCAACACTCTTTCCTTGAATGGTAAAGATTATGGATATGCATGGGCAGGCACTATTGGCATTTTGAGGTGGGGGCAGAATAAAATAGACGCTTATACGGATGTCAATTCAAGTCCTTATTATTCTGAAGCCTTACGTGCTGATTTCGACCTGGATGGAGAAACTTATGAGGCGGCACCGGCACTGTATGATTCCGGCGGCGGATGGTTTATAAATCAAGGCGGCGTATGGAAAGTTGCGGCTTTGTCTTCTAATGTTCAAAGGTCGGGTGCAACATGGTTTGACGACCCCAATACAACAGAAGAAATCGATGCTGACAATTTCTATGGAATCAGAATAAGTTCTTACGTGGCGTGGATAAATGAAATAATTGCCGCGGACTGTCCCGTAGGCGACCTCGATGATGACTGTGATGTTGACGCTTTCGACCTTGCTATTTTGGCCGAGCAATGGCTTCGGGCGGATTGCCTGACTGTAAGCCCTATATTATGCGATGGCGCAGATTTTCAGGCCAATGGAAAAGTTAATTTTGCCGATTTCGCTATCTTCGCCCAGAACTGGCTGATAGAATAATCACTGTGATACGACCGCTTCATCATCCGCCGTCGCTGAAGCTATGGCGGGACAAGCTGTCGCGGCTCTCTTCGTTCTGATTCGGCTGTTTGAGTTCTTCAACCTTTGGCAGGTCTTTGAGCGTACTTAAGCCGAAGACTTCGAGGAATTTTTTGGTTGTGCCGTAAAGCAGCGGCCTGCCAAGAATCTCGGCTTTGCCGACGATTTTCACCAACCCTTTATACATCAGCGAGCGAATCATTTCGCCGCAGGCAACGCCGCGAATCGCCTCAATATCAGCCCGGATAATCGGCTGCTTATACGCGATAATGGCAAGCGTCTCTAATGCCACGGCCGTAAGTTTGTTATCGCCGCGGTCGCGAAGTAATTTTTTCAACCAGATGTTATACTCCGGCAAAGTCATCATTTGAAATCCGCCGGCGATGTCCTCAATCCTGAACGCTCTGCCGGCATCGGCATATTGCTGATTGAGCGTTTCAATGCACTGGCGTACCTGCTTTGTGCCGCCGGTGAACTCGGAAATAGAAACTAACCTGTCGATGGACAGCGGCTCATCGGAGGCAAACAGTATCGCCTCGATTACAGACTCGACCGTTACGTCGGGCATCTGCGATTCGGCTGTTTGCTCCACCGCGGCGTTTAATTCCTCGCTGCTGTCGCTGTTTGGCTCATCAGGAGAGACAGTTTCTTCCTGTGTATCAGATGATTCGATTTCGGTGTTCTCAATATCCTGGTCAAGCTCTTCGCTCATATTTTTGTCCATTCAAACGGGTCTTTATCCTTTTTACTTGTCAGGATTTTAACATCTTTTATCTGTTTTTGAAGTTCTTTTGCGATTTTTTTAAGGATAAATCGCTCGGAGACCGTATGGCTTAGGCAAACGACGGTCAAACCGGCTTCGGCGGCGGCGATTGCCTGATGGTGTTTGATTTCGCCGGTCAGATAAAGGTCGCAGCCCTCGGCAATTACATTCATAATCAGTTTGCTGCAAGACCCGGCGCAGACAGCGGCTTTTTTGACTAATCGCTTCTTTTCGCCGACAATCCCGGCAACGTTTGCACCGGTTATCGCCTTTATTTTTTTGAGAATCGCGTTCAACTGCGTCGGTTTTGTCAAAGTCCCCATTCTGCCAAGCCCGATTCTGTCTTCGAAATCGTAAAGTTTAACCACATCAAACGCCGGCATTTCATAAGGATGAGCTGCTTTCATTGCCTTTACGCAATCGGCAACCTTCTCGGCAGGCACAAGCGACTCAAATTTTATTTCGCTTACGTTTTCAAGTTCGTCTTTTTTGCCGATGGCAGGATTTGAGCCTTCAAGCGGGACGAATGTTCCCAGCCCCGCAGTATTAAAACTGCAATGGCTGTAATTTCCCAGCGTGCCGGCGCCCGCTTTGAAAACCGCATCGGCAACTTTCTGATGCGATTCAATCGGCACAAAAACAACCAGCTTGTAGTTTTTCTGTCCGGTTTCGACCCAGTCGCCGATTGCTGTGGGATTTTTAATGCCGACCATTTCAGCCAGACCGTCGTTCACGCCGCCTTTGACGGCATCCAGCGCGGTATGAATGGAATAAACGCTTATGCCCGATTGGATAAGGTCATAGACAACGGAATCCGCGAGAACTTTTTTCAGCCCGTCCCAGATTATCGGGTGGTAGCTGATGATGAAATTACAGCCGAGCTTTTTCGCTTCTTTGACGACCTCGGCGGTAATATCAATTGTGAGCAGGATGTTTTTGATTTTCGAGTTGCCGTCGCCGATTAGCAGGCCGGTGTTGTCCCAGCTTTGCGCTAATTTCGGTGGAGCGATACGTTCAACGAATTTTATGTAATCGTTAATTTTCATATCAATCCGACTTCTTTATTAAAATACTCTGTATATAAAGCCATAATTTTCTTTGTAATCGGTCCGGGCTTTGCGTCTTTTACATCGTGTGCTTCGATTTTCATTACCGGCATCACCTGCATAATCACATTCGTAATAAATACCTCGTCAGCGTCCAAAAGCTCTTTAATCGTCAAATCCTTCTTTTCGAGTTTTATGGAATTTTTCATCGCAAGAGCGCAAACGTGCTTTCTCGCTACGCCCGGCAGAACGCCAATCTCCAGCGAGGGAGTATAAACAACCGAATCTTTTACGACAAAGACATTGCTTACGCTTCCCTCGGCCAGCAGACCTCCGACGGTGAACCACAGCGCCTCGGCGGCGTGTTTTTGGCGAGCCAGTGAAAGAGCGAGCAATCTTGAAAAATAATTTGTAGTTTTATGTCCCGCCAGAGCGTCAGTGGAATTTTGCCTGTACGGACTTAAAATCGCCAGCACGCCCCGTTGATAATAATCTTTTGGATAAGGTTCAAATTTCACCGCGGTAATAAGCAGCGTCGGAACAGCCTCGTCGTCAGCGTTGACTATGCCGCTGGTTGCGGTCAGGCGAATCCGGGCATCCTTCAGGTCGTTGGCTTTGAGAGTTTGATATATCGCGTCGGCAAAGAACTTCTTGTTGCCGGTCGATATTATGCCGAGTTTGGTTGCGCTGTTAAAAAGCCTGTCTAAATGGTCTTCCAGAGCAAAAACTACGCCGTTGGCCGCCCGCATAGTCTCGAAAAGCCCTGCGCCGTACAAAAAACCCGTGTCGCCGTGGCTTATCTTCGCCTCGGCGGAATCAACGATACTATTATTAAGAAAAACCTTATTCATAAATAGCTCCGGAAACTATAGACCGGCCATTAGACGGCCAAATACCAAATACTGAATACTAAATACCATATACCATTTATAAAATAAAAAAAAAGTGGTTTTTTAAGTTTTCCGCTTTAGAATACCCGTAGTATATCGTGGAAACAGGGCTAAAAATGTGCAAAAATTAGTTTTGTAGGGTGGGCTTTAGCCCACGCGGTTTTTCTAAATATATGCAAAAATTAGAAGCTATTTTAAGATTATTGCTGTTTGTGATTTGTTCAGCCATCGGCATTCTGTCCATAGCTTTGGCAACGCTTGGCAATGAATGGAAGGGTCTCTACGACACCAAAGCGGCTGTTATTCAAACCGAGCGAAACAACGTCAAAATAGAGCAGATAATAAAAGACCACGAAGTCCTCACCGGCCAAATCGCGACCGACCCGAACATCCTTGCCAAAATCGCCCCCCTCACGCTCGGAAGCGACGTTAATGACCCCAATGAACGGCGGGCAAACATAACCGCTGAAATGCTTGACAAAGCAAAGGCAGTGCTTAACAGTTCTGACGACGCGGCCAGCCTGCCGCAGCCGCCGATTTGGCTACAAAGAAGCACAACTGACGAAAATCGTATAATACTTTTTGTCTGCGGGGCTGGTCTTGTGGTGGTGTCGTTTGCGTGTTTTGGAAAAATGAAGAAAAAGGCCGCAAGTCATAAGGCATAAGTCTTATGTTCTTTTGCTCTTATGCACTTATGTTCTTATCTGCGTCTGAATCTTCTTAGCAGAAACGAAATTCTCTCTTTAACATCTGTTTTAAAAATCTCAAGTTTAGCTGAAAGTTCGAGCAGTTTGCCGGTCAAATCCAGTTGTTCTCTCTGGCATTGCGACAGCATCAAAAGAGCCTTTTGCGGATTTTGCATCCGAAGATACGCTTTGGCTGTGTCGCAAATCAATGTGTAATTTTCAGGTTCAAGTTCCGCCGCGTAATCGAGGAATTGCTGTGCGTCTTCTTCTTCGCCGCGACGAGCAAGCGCATCTGCCAGATGCAGATAATTGGCCGCGTTTGCAGAATCAATCTCCGACACCTTTAAAAAGCAGTGAACCGCATAATCGTTTTGCCCCATCTGGAGCATTATAAGGCCGAGCGGAG
Source organism: Planctomycetes bacterium GWC2_45_44 (assembly GCA_001824555.1). Classification (GTDB taxonomy): domain Bacteria; phylum Planctomycetota; class Phycisphaerae; order Sedimentisphaerales; family UBA12454; genus GWC2-45-44. The sequence goes on along the minus strand of MHXU01000143.1, from coordinate 20,451 downwards.
TCAAAACTTCCACCTGTTCGACGTCAAGCTCAAGTTCGCTGACCAAAAGGCTGAACGCCTCGTCTTTGTTGCCGCGATTGAAAGCTATCTGGCCAAGTCTGAATCTCGGACCAGCCAGTTTGCTGTCAAGTTTGATTGCTTTTTTGTAATACTCCTCGGCGGCGGGTAAGTTTTTTTTGTTCAGCTCAATTTCGCCAAGATAAAAAACGGCAGGGGCATAATCGGGCTGCGTCTCAAGTATGCGATTGAACTTTTCAGCGGCCGCTGCGATATTTCCGCTGTGCAGCAGAAACAGTCCGAAATCAAAAATCACATCCGTATCGCCGGGGTTGCTTTTAAGTTCTTCAATAAATTTTTTGTACGCCAAATCCCTGTCGCCGAGATTCCAGCAGGCCTGAGCGATTCGATAATTTATTTGCGGATGGCTCGGCTCAAGCAAAGCGGTTCTTTCCCAGCACCAGGCGGCTCTCTTGTACTCTCCGCGAATGAAAAATAAATTCCCGATGTTATAAAAACACAGCGGACATTTGTCGTTGAGTTGTTGAGCCAAATAAAACATCTGCTCTGCCATCTCATAATCGCCCGTCTCGGTGTAGGTGATTATTCTGTTGCAGTAGCTCGGCTCAAAATCAGGAGCGGATTTTTCTATCTGTCCGAACACTTCCAGCGCAAGGTCGTACTGCCCGCTGCGCGTATAATCGACCGCCAGACAGTTGAGCGTCTCAATATCGTTCGGGTTCAGTTCAATCGCGAGTTTGTATTCGGCTATCGCCTCGTCGAATCTCTCCATCGCGTCAAGCGTAAGAGCCTTGTTGAAATGCCACCGGTCGTTTGCGGGGTTTATATCCAATGCCTCGTTCATCGCGACAAGCGCATCGTTCATCTGTCCGCTTTCATAAAGCTCGAACGCCTTGAGAGCTTTTTGCTCTGCGCTGCCCCAGGGATTATATGATTCATCATCCTGTTCAAAAGACTCAAATCCATTGTCAGAGTTCATAATTTCTCCGTAAAATATATTCAGGCTTCCTAACTTCTTACTTCTAACTTCTCATTTCTAACTTCTTTAAGAATTCGGCATAATTTCACTCGGCCTTTGGCTGTAAATTCGGACTTTAATAAAAAACATTTATGAAAATAATTTAAGTGGAAATTTCGCCTTAACCTATTATAATAACGGCAGTTATGGGGTCGGTAGTCTGCGGCCGGCTATTGCGAAGCGATAAAAAAAGTCGTTTTTCTGGCAAAAATAGACGTTTAGTCTTATAATACTGCACAAATTCAGTACAAAAATAAGGAGTACGAAAATGATAAAACACATAAAAGGCAACTTGAACGCCGGCAAAGCGAACTATGCGATAGTCGTCAGCAGGTTCAATGATTTTATCACATCCAAGCTGCTTGACGGCGCGATTGATGCGCTGCAAAGACACGGAGCCGCCGATGGACAAATCACCGTCGTCTGGGTTCCCGGCTCGATAGAAATTACGCCCGCCGCCAAAAAATTAGCGACCAGCGGAAAATTCAATGCCGTGATTTGTCTCGGTGCTGTGATTCGTGGTCAGACAAGCCATTATGATTATGTCTGTCAGCAGGTTTCTCGAGGCGTAGGCCAGGTGAATTATGACACTGGCGTTCCGACAATCTTCGGCGTTTTGACCTGCGACACAATCGAACAGGCGATTGAACGGGCAGGTACAAAGTCAGGCAACGCAGGCGTGAACGCCGCGGCCAGCGCAATGGAAATGGTTGACGTTATGAGCCAGATAAAATAGCTAAATCAAAAATCAAAGATTAAAAATAAAAATTATGGATTCGGCCTAAAGGCCGAAACTAATTTGCATTGACAAGTGAACAATGGATAGAAGAACCAAAGCAAGGGAATTGGCGATGCAGGCTGCCTGTCTGCTCGATGTGCAGGGCGCGGCAGGTCTTGATGTTTTAAACCGATTCTTCAAAGAAAACGCCGAAGATGATATGGTTCGCCAGCTTGCCGACAAATGGACAAGAGGGCTTTGGGGAAAGTTCGCCGAGTGCGATGCCTTTGTTTCCGCCGCCGCGGCGAAATGGGAAATGTCGAGACTCAATCAGGTTGACAGGAGCATTCTTCGGCTCGGCACATATCAGTTGAAATACTGCGATGACATCCCCGCCAAAGTGGTCATTAACGAGGCGATTGAATTAGCGAAAAAGTACAGCGGCGAATCATCGCCCGGCTTTGTCAACGGCGTTCTTGACGCGATATACAGAAAAATAAAATCGGAAGCGGACGGCAATAATGCGTAAAATAGCAATGTTAAATCAAAAAGGCGGAGTGGGCAAAACAACATCAGTTGTCAATATCGCTTCAGCTCTTGCCGCCGACGGCGCAAAAGTCGTCGTCGCTGATTTTGACCCGCAATCACATCTTACTATTCACCTCGGCGTTGAACCCGACAGCATCGAAGGCGGAGCCTATAAATTATTAACCGACTCTGCGGAATTCGACGACTGCATAGTTGAAACAAGGCCGAACCTTTTTCTGCTCGGTGCGAATATCGACCTTGTCGGCGCAGAAAGCGAACTTGTCAGCGTCGTCGGCAGAGAAATAATTTTCCGTGAAGCAATCGCCCGAAGCAAACACAATTTCGATTATCTGATTATTGACTGTCCGCCGTCGCTCGGCCTGTTGACGCTCAATGCCCTTGCCGCAGCCGATGAAGTGATTATTCCCTTGCAGCCGCATTTCCTGGCTTTGCAGGGTATGGGCAAACTGCTTCAGACCGTTTCGTTAGTCAGCAGAAGAATCAACCCCGCATTGAAAGTAAGCGGAATTTTGCTCTGTATGTTCGACAGCAGAACATCGCTTTCGGAAGAAGTAAAAGGCAACATCGATGGATTTCTCGCAAGTGCCAGACAGACAGACTGTCCCTGGAGCAGGGCGGAGGTTATTCCGGTTTTTGTTCGCCGAAATATCAAACTTGCCGAAGCGCCAAGCTACGGCAAGACTATTTTTGAATATGAGCCGACTTGCAACGGAGCCGAGGATTACCGCCTGATTGCGCAATTCCTGCAGGGCAAAACCCCGAAAACTGAAAAGCAAACCGAACCAGCCGAAACCGCAAATCCAGCATAATGGTTAAGATTCTGACTAACGCTAAAGTATTTGCGAGTATTGAAATTTCCACGCTTGCGCATTTTTTTTCATCTTTGCCGAATCCCGCGATTCTAACAGGCGGAAGGTACAGTTATTTCGCCGCCGAACCGGCAGAAATTTTTGAATTTAAAATCGGCGACCAAAACCCCTTTGAAAAATTAAGAGCGATTCTAAATAAGTATCGTATTGAAAAAAACGATTGCCAGATTGATAACGATATTTTTACGGGCGGATGGCTCGGCTTTTTCAGCTACGACCTCAATCAGTACATTGAAAGCGTTATACCGCCCCCAAACGACGATTTGAAATTGCCTCTGATACGATTATGTTTCTACGATAAGGTAATCTGCTTTGATAATTTGGAAAAATGCTTTCATCTTTTCACGTTCGAGCCGAACGCCGGCGAAAAAATCGCCAAACTCGAAAGTTTCTTAAAACAGGCGGAAAATGTCATTTCGACAAATAAAGGGGTCAGACCCCTTTGTTCCTCTGTCATTTCGACCGAAGTCCCGACTTGTCGGGACGAAGTGGAGAAATCTATTGGAATAAATTTCGCCGATTTCAATTCCAATATGACCCAGAAGCAGTATTTTGATGCGATATCCGAAATTAAAAAACGAATTTATGACGGCGATGTCTATCAGATAAATTTCTCCCAGCGGTTTAATACGAAATTTTCAGGCAGCGGGGCAGAATTGTTTTTATGGCAGAATAAATTCAATCCCAGTCCTTATGCCGCGTATATTGACGCGGGAGATTATCAGATAATCAGCGCATCGCCTGAATTGTTTATAAACATAAACGCCCGCACAATTACAACCTGTCCGATTAAAGGCACAAGACCGAGAACCGGCGATAAAATAATCGACGCGAAAAATTACGCCGAGCTTTTAGCCTGCGAAAAGGAATTGGCCGAGCTGGATATGATTACCGACCTTGAACGCAACGACCTCGGCAGAATTTGCCAGCCCGGCTCAATAAAGGTAACAGCTCGGCGAAAAATTGAAACTTTCGCGACGGTCTTTCACGCTGTTTCTACAATCGAAGGGAAAATAAAAGCGGGTCTCGATTTTGTCGATTGTCTTGAAGCCGTTTTTCCGGGCGGCTCGATTACCGGCGCACCGAAAATCAGCGCGATGAATATAATAAATTCTCTTGAGCCGACCGCTCGCGGAATTTACACAGGCTCGCTCGGCTGGATTGATTTAAGAGGCAACGCGAATTTGAACATCGCGATAAGAACAATTCTTGTCAAGGCGGGCATCGCTTACGCTCAAACCGGCGGCGGAATCGTCGCCGATTCAAAACCAGAGGCCGAATGGCACGAAACGCTCGTCAAAGCCAAGGCCTTGCTCACCGGCCTATCCACCGTCAACAAAAAATGAAGCAGGATTTTTACCTATACCCTAATTCCCTATTTCAAATTCCAATTCGAAAGTTCTGCTTTCCTGTGGCTTGAGGAAAATTTTCTTTTCGCCCATATCGAATGGCAGATTTGTGCCGGGCTCAAGGCCTGTTACATATTCGCCCGGCCCGAAATGCTGCCAGTTAGTCAGATAAGGAAGTTGTTTCTTTTTGAACTTTATCATCGCGGAAAGTCCGAGTTTGCGATTTACGATGCCCGTCGTGCATACGCCGTTTCTGTCCGGCTTAACGTCTATAAAGCCGCAGGCTTCGCCCGACCCTCTGTGAGTTTCCAGCGGAGCGGGGATTTTTTTGTAATTGTGTTTGCTCTTGAAAAGTTCGTTGTCGCAGTCTCTGCCGAAAGACGTGCATTTGCCATTATAAATAATATCAGCGCCTTCATCTACCAGCGGCCAGCCGAAATTGCAGTGGTACAGCAATTTCAACAGCGAAGGGGTATTTGCACGGTTTGTAACGACATCGCAGATTTTGATTGTCGATTTGCCAAGCATAGAACTGATGGTTCTTTTTAGTTCGAGACTTGGGCCGAAAACCTTTGACTCTTTGATTATTGCGGTAATGCTCATATCTAATTTGCCCGCGGCGATGTCCGGCTGAATTATCGAAACAAGCTCGGCAGGCTGATTGCCGATTCTGCCGTGCAGACCTTCCTCGGCAGTTGGTCCGCCGATGTGCGAAAAGCCGCAGGTCGCGACAAGTCCGCCGAAAAATGAATAAAGCCATTCAAGTCCGGGCTTTTTGGCAGGCGACGGGGCGGTAACTCCGCCGTGGCTGTGCCAGCAGAGGCTATACTGATTAAAAAACGCATCGGATATATCGCAGGCTCGGTCTATTAAGATTTTGTATCGAAGGCCTGTGCCGGTGTTGACGTTTGCTATTCTTGTGCCGCGACCGGCTCCGTTTTCCAGCGTTGCCAGTTCAATGCCGCCGATTTGGGCGTGATTCGTTACTTTTCCCTGCCAGGGACAATTGGTTTTAGCCATCTTAAATATCCTTTCAGTAAATACGCTAAACGACTTAACCGCTTTGATACCATAAGGATATAAAAAATCAAGTCAAAAGTATCGACTTGACAACAGGGCGAAACTGCCTTAACATAATGGGCTTTTGAGGCTTAAAAATAAAAGGAAAAAAATGATAAATGTTACATTGATTACAGGCGATGGCATCGGGCCGGAAATCGCCGAGGCATCGAGAAGGTGTATTGACGCGACCGGCGTTGATATTAAATGGGAAATCGCCGAAGCGGGCATTGATGTAATGGCAAAGACAGGCACGCCGCTGCCGCAGGCTACGATTGATTCGGTGCGCAAAAATGGCGTTGCTTTAAAATCGCCGATTACCACGCCTGTTGGGACGGGCTTTAGAAGTATAAATGTTTTTCTGCGGCAGGAACTTGGGCTTTACGCCTGTCTGCGTCCATGCAAAAGCTACAAAGGCGTTCGCAGCAGATATAACGATATCGACCTTGTGCTTGTTCGTGAAAATACCGAAGACCTTTACGCAGGCATTGAATTTGAAAAGGGCAGGGACGATACGACAGAACTTATCAACTGGCTCAACAAGCACAGCAAAAAGCAGATTACCAGCGATTCCGGCATAAGCATTAAACCGATTTCCGTAAGCGGTACGGAAAAAATCGTTAAATTTGCTTTCGACTACGCCCGTGCCAACGGCAGAAAAAAGGTAACGTCCGTTCACAAAGCCAACATTATGAAATTTACCGATGGCCTCTGGCTTGAGATTAGCAGGCAGGTTGCAAAAAAGTATCCCGATATAGAATTTGAAGACCGCATCGTTGATAATATGTGTATGCAGCTTGTTCAAAAGCCGGAACTTTACGATGTTCTGGTTCTGCCGAATTTGTATGGCGATATTCTGAGCGATTTGTGCGCAGGTCTGGTCGGCGGACTTGGCGTTGCTCCCGGCGCCAACATCGGCGATAAGGGCGCAATCTTTGAAGCTACTCACGGCAGCGCACCGAAATACGCAGGACAAAATAAGGTCAATCCCTGTGCTGTAATTTTATCCGGCGTTTTAATGCTGCGGCATCTCGGCAAAACAGCCGAAGCGGATAGGCTCGAAAAGGCGGTCGCTGATGTGATTGCCGAGGGCAAAAACGTTACTTACGATATGAAAGCGGACAGAAACGACCCGACCGCGGTCGGCACGAGCCAGATGGCAGATGCGATTATTAAAAAGTTAAAAACTAAAAACTAAAAGTGAAAAACTGTGGATTCGGCCTGATGGCCGAAAACCATTTTTATTATCTCTGTGGCCTCTGTGTTCTCTGTGGCTAATAGTTATGGACGCGATATTTTGGCGAAAACTCGTTACCTGTGAAAACCCGCCGATGGGTTATAAGCTGCTGTGTGCGGTTCTGGCAGCGATTTCGGCATTTTACGGTTTCGCGGTTTTCGCAAGGAACAAACTGTACGATTTTTCCATTTTTAAAACGAGAAAAGTCAATGCCGCGGTCGTTAGCGTCGGAAATATCACAACCGGCGGAACCGGCAAAACGCCATTGGTCGCTTATCTGTGTAATCATTTTACGCAGGAGGGCGTGGCGACGGCGGTTTTGACAAGAGGGTATAAGGCCAAAAAAAACGATTTCGCCGACGAGCCTGCGATGCTGGTAAAGGCCGCTCCGAAAGCGAAAGTAATAGTTAATTCCGACAGATTTGCCGGTGCCGGCAAGGCGATTGCCGAGCATAACGCCAAACTGCTGATTATGGACGATGGTTTTCAGCACAGAAGGCTTTTTAGAGATGTCAACATTGTCGCTATCGACGCGACCGAGCCGTTCGGCAGGGAGAAAATTCTGCCGGCCGGATTGCTTCGCGAGCCGGTTGAGTCGCTTGCCCGTGCCGATGCCGTGATAATTACGCGAATCAATCAGACCCAGCCGCAAAGAATCGCCCATATAAAGGAGCGAATTTCGGACATAAGGCCTGATATTGTTTTCGCGACGGCGGTTCATAAGCCTGTTTATGCGAAACTTATAAAAGATAAAAGAATTTCGCTTGACGAGCTTGCCGAGAAAAAAGTTTATGCTTTTTGCGGCATTGGAAATCCGGACGCTTTTTTTCAAACGCTTGGCGAATTGTTTCTTAACATCGTCGGCACAAAGGTATATAATGACCATCACAATTATACCGACGAAGATATTGAGACGATTTGCCGAAACGGCAGATACAAGCAGGCCGATATGATTATCACTACGCAGAAGGACTGGACGAAGACGGCTTTGCTGTGTATGGAAAAATTCGATATTCCGATTGCCCATCTTGCCGTTGAACTGGAGTTTATCGACGGTCAGCGGGAAATTATCAGTCTTATTGAAAGTGCGCTCAAAAAATATGTATGACAAAATTTTAAATACAGTTTCCGGTCTCGGTTCGCCGAGGGTTTTGCTCGCGGGCGATTTTATTCTTGATGTTTATATTTATGGCGATGCGATGCGAATAAGCCCCGAAGCGCCTGTGCCTGTTTTGAGGGTTGTAAAAAGAGAGCATCGACCCGGCGGAGCGGCCTCCGTCGCGGCGGATATTGCCGCGCTCGGCGCAAAGACGTTTTGTCTTGGCACGCTGGGCAAAGATAACGAGGCGGACGTTTTGCGAAAACTTCTTTCGCAGGCGGGAGCTGATATCGCAGGGCTTATCGAGACCGCCGACAGATGCACGATTACCAAGCAGAGATATGTAGGCCTTGCTCAACACAGGCATCCGCAGCAGCTTTTGCGGGTTGATGAGGAAGTTGATACTAATTTGAGCGATAAGCAATATGCCGAAATTTTGGAAATTTATAAACGCCAAATTTCGCAGGCTGATATTGTCTGTTTGCAGGATTATAACAAGGGATTTTTCGAGAGCCGATTCTGCGGCGAATTGATAAAATTAGCTAAATCGGCCGGCAAGCGTGTTTTGGTTGACCCTGCACCGAAAGCTGATTTTGCCAAATATGCCGGCGCATCGGCGATTACGCCGAACAGACTGGAGGCTTCTATCGCGTCAGGCGTTGAAATTAAGACGATAGCTGATGCCGCAAAGGCCGCGAAAATTTTATATGAAAAACTTAAACTTGAGGCTGTGATAATTACGCTCGATAAGGAAGGCGCGTATTTGAAAACAGCCGAGATGGAAGAACATATACCGACGGTTATTCGGAATGTTTATGATGTCAGCGGCGCAGGCGATATGGTTTTGGCCGCTCTGGCGACCGCTCTGGCGGCGGGAGTCGATTACAAAACGTCCGTAGAAATCTGCAATATCGCCGGCGGCATCGAAGTTGAAAAATTCGGCACAGCGACAGTTTCGATTGAGGAAATCGTCAACGAGATTTTAAGCAGGCAGCAAAAGAGCGGCTCGAAAATAAAAAGCGCAGAACAGCTTACGGCCTGTCTCGACAGGCACAGAGCGCACGGCCAGAAAATTGTTTTTACTAACGGCTGTTTCGATGTGCTGCATCGCGGGCATATAGAATATCTGGGCTTCTGCAAACAGCAGGGCGACATCGTCGTGCTTGGCCTTAACAGCGACAGCAGCGTAAAAAAAATAAAAGGCCCCGACAGGCCGATTAACAATCAGCTTGACAGAGCGGCGGTACTTTCAGCTCTTGAGAGTATTGATTATGTGGTTGTGTTCGATGAGCCTGACCCGCTGGCGATTATAACGAAGGTTAAGCCCGACATTTTGATAAAAGGGCAGGATTGGGCGGAAAAAGGCGTTATAGGCAGGGAGTTTGTCGAAGGCCGCGGCGGCAAAGTTATTCTTTCGCCGATGGTGGACGGCAAAAGCTCCACTGACACGATAGCACAAATGAAATCGCTTCAGAAGGATGGCAAATGAAACAGCAAATCATTGAGACGATTAAAAAACATAAAAAAATGGTCGATACTCTCGAAGTCGCCGGTGTCGGTACGATAGAGAGCATCGCCAAAACAATAATCGAAAGCATAGAAGCCGGCGGGACGCTTTATCTTTGCGGCAACGGCGGCTCGGCGGCAGATTGTCAGCATATTGCGGGCGAATTTATCGGGAGATTTTTATTAGAGCGAAAGGCTCTGCCCGCCGTCGCGCTTTCAACAGACACATCGGTTCTGACCTGCATCGGCAACGATTATGGTTTCGATGATATTTTCGTAAGGCAGGTTGAAGGATTGGTTAAGAAAAATGACTGCCTCTGGGCGTTTTCGACCAGCGGCAGCAGTGTCAATATCGTAAAGGCCGCCGAACTCGCCAAAAAACGCGGCGCAAAAGTCATTGCGTTCACGGGCAAAAAAAACAGCAGGCTCGAAAAGATTTCTGATGTCTGTTTGTGCGCCGAGGCGGAAAAAAGTTTCGCTACGCAGGAAATTCATCAGATTGCGTATCATATTATATGCGGACTTGTGGAAAAACATTTTGCCGAGGGAAAATAATTTATGTCGAACAAGGCTATTTTTCTCGATAGAGATGACACGATTATCGAAGACCCCGGCTATATAAGCAGCCCGGAACAGGTCAAATTGCTTCAATTCGCGTCTTCTGCTGTTGCTGATTTCAGGAAGATGGGCTACAAAATCGTCGTCGTTTCAAATCAGTCCGGCATCGCTCGCGGCATAATCACAGAACAAACGCTCGGCCAGATTCACGAAAAGCTAAAACAGCTTTTAAGCGAGCAAAACGCCTATTTAGACAGGATATATTATTGTCCGTATCATCCCGACGGCGTGATTGGAAAATACAGAAAAGACAGCGACTGGCGAAAACCAAAGCCGGGAATGCTGCTTGCCGCGGCAAAAGAAATGAATCTTAACCTGTCGGATTCCTGGATGATTGGCAATACTTATCAGGACGTTGCCGCCGGCAGGGCTGCCGGCTGTCGAACTATTCTTATAAAGCAGTATTTGAAATTGCCTGTGAAAAAGCAGGGCGATACTGACCCTGATTTCGAAGCGGTAAATCTTCGCGAAGCGGTCAATATAATTAAAAGGCAGACAACGCCGAAGCCTGTTGTTGCCGCTGTGAGCATTCCGGCTGTGGTAGCTGTTGTGCCTGCTCCGATTCCGGTTATTGTTCCGCCATCGCCGCCTGTGCAGCCTGTTGCGGTTGCTGCTCCTGTTGTGGTTGTACCTGCACCTGTGCCGCAACCTGCTCCTATTTTAGAACCTGTCGTTGAGCCGGAGCCGATAAAGATTGAGCAGACAGTAGTTGTTGACAAGCCGATTGAAAAGGAAATTGTACCGCAGCCGCCCGAAGAACAAGAGGAAGAACAAATAGAAGAGCCGAAAGCTGTTGAAATTATTGAAGAAAAACCACAGCAGCAAAAATCTGTTGATGTCGATGATGTGGAATTGAAAGTTCCCGCGGGCGACAGTTCAAAAACGGAAAAACTTCTCGAAGAAATCAGACTGCTGATGAAGAGCCGTAATCGTCAGGAACTTTATACGGAATTTTCGGTTTTTAAACTTTTCGCCGGCTTTATGCAGATTGTTGTTTTGGGGTGTTTGTTTATCGCTTTGCGGTACAAGATGTCGCCGATTGAGGCCGACAGTGCGGTTTATACTGCTCTGGGCTTTGCGATTGTATTTCAAATTATGACGCTTACGCTTTACATAATGCACAAGGACAAACAGTAAGCATCTCTGTGTCCTCTGTGTTCTCTGTGGCTTTATTATGGGTATAAAAAATATATTGGTTTGGCTTCCATCGCCGATGGGCGATGCTATAATGGCAACACCTGCTCTGCGCAGCATCAGGGAGCGTTTTGCTGACGCGAAAATTTATTTTTGCGCAAGTAAAACCGTTGCCGATGCCTTAAGTCCGACCTCTTTCGCCGATGAATGGATAGTGCTTAAGAAGAATAATCCGTTTGTGATTGCAGCGGAGCTGAAAAAATACGATTTTGATGCCGCGATACTTTTGAAAAATTCCTTCGCGTCGGCAATGGCGGTTTTTCTGGCGGGTATTAAATCACGCATCGGTTACGCCAGAGAGGCGAGAGGTTTTTTGCTTACCGAAAAACTTTATCCGCAAAAAAAAACCTTTTTTGAGTATAAGCCGATTCCGGTTATTGATTATTATCTTGCGATTGCCGCCAAACTCGGCGGCGAAACGACTAACAAAAAAACGCAGCTCGATATTGCCAAAAACGCTCGTGAGACCATCGGCGAAAAATTTTCAAATCATCTCAACAGGTCAAAGCCTGTCGTTATAATTGTTCCGGGCGGGGCATTCGGGCCGAGCAAGATTTGGCCGGAAGAAAGATTCGCGGCCGTGATTGATTTTCTGGTTGAGAAGTTTTCAGCCAATGTTTTCATTTCGGTAAGTCCCGCTGTACAGGAAAGGCGAATCGCCCAGAAGATTTGTTCGCTGGCAAAACATCCCGCCGTGAATCTGGCTGATACGCCGATTATGCTTGGGCAGTTGAAGGCGTTGTTTTATTTTTCCGACCTTGTAATCAGCAACGACACCGGCCCGCGTCATATAGCGATTGCCCTCGGCAAAAAAATCATCACGCTTTTCGGGCCGAACAATCCGGCCTGGACGCAAAGCGATTATGCCGATGAGATAAAAATTGTCGCCGATGTTCCGTGCGCTCCCTGCGATAAACCAGTCTGCAAAAAAGACGAACATTTCTGTATGCAGTCGATAACCGCTGAAAATGTTTGCGCCGCAGCCGAAAAAATTCTTTCCGGGTGGTGCAGATGAGCCGAACGATGTATATTACGCCGGAATTTGCCGACTGCTTTAAGAAAATAGGACTTGAAAGCATTGACGATGTTTTTAAATTCTCCGGCGGCGAGAATTTAACCAAGGAAAATCTCGCGTCATTTCGCCAGCGGATTAAATTCCAGACCGAAAATCCAAAAACGACGCTATTCTTAAAACGCTACCAAAATATACCTGCGCTCAAACAAATTGACAACTGGCTTTCGCGGCACAGGCGGATTTCGACGATGGATTGCGACAGGAGACCTGCCGAGATTTTAAGCCGGCTCGGCATAAATGTCCCCAAAACGGTCGCTTTTGGCGTGCAGTGGCGGGGCGTTTTTGAGAAGCGAAGTTTTATTATTACAGAAAAAGTGCCGAACGCCGAAAGTCTCGAAAAGGAGCTGCCTGCTCTTTTTTTCAGAGACAGAAAAAAGTTTATCGAAAATCTTGCCGCGTTTGTCAGTAAATTTCACAAGACAGGTTTTCGTCATCGTGATTTGTATTTATGTCATATATTTTGCGATGATGCCGGGAATTTTACGCTGATTGACTTGAACAGGGTTTTTAAGCCGATGATTTTTGGCGGAAAATTTCTTGTAAAAGACCTTGCACAGCTTTATTATTCCTCGCCCGGCAGCGTGATTACCAGAGCCGACAGATTGAGATTCTATTTAGCCTATACCGGCAAAACAAAACTCTCGATTGGCGACAGAATGCGGCTTGGAAGTATTAAATCAAAAGCGAAACAAATGGCCAAACACGACAGAAAGCATAACAGAATTCCGCCATTCGAAAACGGATGACTACTGGCTACTAATTTATGAAACTTGCGATAATAACAGAACGAGCGAATTTACGTCTTGGCGGCGCCGAAAGAAGCGTTTTTGAGCTTGCCGCCAAAATGGTTCTGCTTGGCGTTGATGTGAAAATTCTCGCGGCGACCGGCTCTACGCGTTCTCGCAGGGTGGAGATTCTCTGCGGCAGCGGCAAAAAAAGAGTCTGCTTAAAAGAGTTTAAACTCGCTCTTTTGACTCATTTTAAGAAAAACCATTACGATATAATCCACAGCGTTCTGCCGTTTGATTTCGCCGATGTTTATCAGCCTCGCGGCGGAAGCTATCCTGAAGCTGCCATTCGCAACGCCGCCAGTTTCGGCAATACCGCGATGCGGATTTTCAAACTTCTCACCATCGCCGCCAATTTTCGCAGGACTTCGCTTGGGCGTGCAGAGAAAAAAATCTGTAAAAATTCAGATGCCCCCGTCGTCGCCGCGTTGAGCGAATACGTCAAAAATCAGTTTAAAAAACATTATAATCTGCCGGATGAAAGAATTTTTGTAATACCCAACGGCATTCGTCCGTCTGCCGCCGTCGATAAGGCAAAGGCCGACAGGCTTCGCAGGCAGATTTTTGACAAGCTCAATATCAAACAGGCTGCCGATGAGCCTGTGTTTTTTCTTTTTGGCGCGCACAATTTCAGACTCAAGGGACTTGCTCCCCTGATAAAAGCCGCTGCGATTTTGAATAATAAATTTACCAAACGGTCTGCATACATTATTGTTTCCGGCAGAGGCTCTGCCGCCAAATACCGCAGATTGGCCGAGCGGCTCGGCGTAAAAGACAAAATTTTGTTTCTTGGCAACGCGGGCTCTGTTCGTTATTTACTGTCGGTTTGCGATGTCGCGGTTTTGCCAACGTATTATGACCCATCGAGCCGATTTGTGCTTGAGGCTCTCTCGGCAGGCAATCCGGCGATTACTACCAAATACAACGGAGCGTGCGATTTATTCGTAGCTGACAGACACGGAAAAGTTTTTGATTCACCTGACGATGTTGATTCGCTGGCCGAGGCGATGAAATTTTATTGCAATACGGAAAATCTCGCGGCCGCTAAAAAAGCGATTGCCGATGACAATATAAAAGCGAAAGTTTCCATTGAAACGCATTGTAAAAAATTATTAGAACTGTATAAGAAAATTAAAAATCAAAAAATATGAAAACTCTGCTTCTGATTATCGCGTCATATTTAATTGGTTCGATTTCTTTTGCGATGCTCATCGCAAAGGCGAACGGCATTGACCTGCGAAAGGTCGGTTCGGGCAATCTCGGCGCAACAAACCTGTCGCGCGCCTGCGGCAAAAACTGGGCGTATGTCTGCTTTCTGTTAGATACGCTTAAGGGGGTTATTCCCGCGTTTTGCGCAAGATATTTTTTGTTTTCAGGCGATGCGGCATCTTCGGATTTCTGGCTGTGGCTGGCGGTCGGCGCAGCGGCAATACTTGGACACGTCTTTCCATTCTATCTGAAATTTAAAGGTGGAAAAGGCGTAGCGACCAGTTTCGGAGTTGTCTTGGGAATCTGGCCTTATTATACCCTGCCGGGCATCGTTGCGTTTATTCTCTGGGCGACAATAGTTCTCATTTTTAAGTATATCTCGCTTGCTGCAATAATTTCAGCCGCGGCTTTTCCATTTATAATGATTGCTATGACGGCTTTTTTGGAAGACTGGCGTTTTGCCGTTTTGTGGCCTTTAATCGCCGCAGCGATGGTTTTATGTTTGCTGGTAATTTTCCTGCACAGAGCGAACATCAAACGCCTTATCGCGGGAACTGAACACAAAGTTTTGCAGAAAAAATCAGACCAGGCTTAGAAAATCCGTCGCGCCGTGTAATTTTTTTGATTCCGCTTTGTTTTATAACGCATCGAGCGAATCGCGGATTTTTTCATAAAATTCCGCGTATTTATCCTTATCAGCGGTCTTGCGCATCGAAATCGCCGATTCCGGGTGCTTGTTTAAAATCCCCGTTACCATATAAGGAATCAGATAGCCCCACTCGAGTTCCTTGAGCATCGGCATCATATAATCCTGAATGACTTTCAAAATCGGCGTAAGATTAAATTTCGGATTCTTCAAAAATCCCATAACCAATTCCAGCGGGCAGTTCCCTGCGCCTCTGCCTATGCCGTACAGCGATGCGTCAACATAATTGACGTTATGAATAATTCCCTCGACCGTATTGGCGAACGCAAGCTGCTGATTATTATGGCAGTGAATGCCTAATTCTTTGCCAGGCAAATGCTGCCTGTAAAGATGCGCCATATATTCGATTTGTTCGCAGAAAAAATATCCATAGCTGTCAACAATATAAATAACGTCCGCGGGAGTTGCTGCAAGCTGGTCGAGAGCCTCGACCAAATCTCTTTCGTTTTCCGCCGAGACTGCCATTATGTTGACTGCGGTTTCATAACCCAAATCGTGCGCCTTTTGGGTCATCGCGATTGCCTTGTCAATATCCTTAACATAAGTCGCGACGCGAATCATATCGACCGGACTCTGGTCAACGGGTCTGAATTCCTGGTCGCCGACTCTGTGCGCATCGACCATAATAGAAATTTTTGTATCGGATTTAATTCCGTCGATAATTTGACTTATTTTGTCATCGTCGCAGTATTTCCACGGCCCGTAACTTGCCGCCGACGCGAACGTTCTGCTCGAGCGGTAGCCCATTTCCATATAATCTATGCCTGCCTCCGAAAGCGATTTATAAACCGCTCGCACAAATTCGTCGGTGAAATAGTGATTGTTGATTAACCCGCCGTCGCGAATTGTGCAGTCAAGCACTTTGATTTTTTCTCTGAACATTTTATGTTCCCTTAGTACTTTTCTTTTAAGATGATATCAATCGTTTCTTCGACAATTTCGCGTTTTACATTGTAGGCATATTGCTCGCCGTCGCGTAAAACTTTTCCTGTTTTTTCGAGCAGTATGAATCTTGGCCATTTGCCGATTGCCTTCTTATCTCTGCTAAGAATATCCAAAATTTGCTCTTTCTTTATTTTTGCCGGTATTCGCAGCGATATATTAAGTTTGGCGAAAAGCTGTTTTAACTGCGCAAGTCTTTCTTTGGCGTTTAAGCCGAGTTTCTGCTCAATGATATTGGCCGCGATAATTCCAATCGCAACGGCCTGGCCGTGAAGAATTTCATATTCGCTTGCCGATTCGATGGCGTGGCCGATGGTGTGGCCGTAATTCAAAATCCTTCTTTTGTTTTTTTCATAAGGGTCTTCCTCGACGACCGCAACCTTTATTTGGCAATTCTTCATCGCGATATATTCAAGTGGCTTGACTTGGCGAGCGCAAAGAGCATCGACATTTTTTTGCAGGTAATCAAAATAATCGCTGTCAGCAATCAACGCGTGTTTAATTGATTCGACTAAACCGCAGTTGAATTGTTTTTCATCAAGACTTTTCAGCGTTGCGACATCGACAAAAACCGCGGCAGGGTGATAGAACGCCCCGTAAGCGTTTTTGCTGATTGAAGAATCAACGCCTGTTTTGCCGCCGATGGCCGAATCCGCCTGCGCAACGGTGGTAGTTGGAATTTGAATCACTGGCACGCCGCGTTTATAAATTGCCGCTGCGAATCCTGCCATATCGCCGACTGTTCCGCCGCCCAGCGCGACAACCGCGCAATCTCTGCCCAGCGCGTTGGTTTCCATTTCCTCGATGATTTTTGTGATTGTGCCGATGTGTTTCGACTGTTCGCCTGCCGGCGTAATTACATAGCAGGGCAGTTGAACGCCCGCTGTTAATTTTTTAAGAAGACCTGCCTTGACGACATTGGCATCGGTGATAATAAAAAGCTCTCTGTTCGGCAAAAGCGTTTTGATTTGTGGAATTATAGAGTCGAGAAAGTCATCGCCGACAGTTATCGCATAACTGCTCTGCGGATTAGCCGGGATTTTAACTTCAATTTTCTGCATAAATATAATTGCGACTAATACTTCAGAACAACTGATATATCATATTCTTTCAACTTTTCTCTGCCGTTCAGTTCAGCCAGTTCAATCAAAAACGATATGCCTTCGACTTTGCCGCCGATTTTTTCGACCAGTTTGCACGCCGCGGCCATTGTTCCGCCGGTCGCGAGCAAATCGTCAATCATCAAAACTTTGCCGCCTTTTTTAATTGCGTCAATATGCACTTCGACCGTATCGCTGCCGTATTCAAGGCCGTAGCTGAAAGATTCAGTTTTGTAAGGCAGTTTGCCTTTTTTGCGAATCGGCACAAAGCCCGCGTTAAGTTTTTCCGCGATTGCCGAGCCGAAAATAAAACCTCTTGCCTCTACGGCCGCGACATAATCAATTTTTTTGTTTTTGTAAGGTTCTGCCAGCGATTCGATTGCCTGCCCAAATGCCGCTGGGCTGCCAAGCAGGGGGGTGATATCTCTGAACAGAATGCCCTTCTTCGGCCAATCGGGAATACTGCGAATATAGTCGCTCAAATTCATTTTGCCATCCTTGCTCTCGCTGAAAAAAATCACGGCACTGCTAAACCCAGCCGGTCGCTAATCGTTCATAAACTCGTTTAGCTGCTTCAGCGCGATTTCCTGAAGCTGCCTTACTCTCTCACGGGTAAGCCCCAGTTTAACGCCGATTTCTTTCAGTGTCAATGGTTCATTGCCGTTGATGCCGAAACGCAGTTTGAGAACAGCAGCTTCCCTTTCGCCGAGCTTGTCGAGCATTTTTACCGCTTTTGCAAGCTCCTCGGTGTTCGTAAGCTCGTCCTGCGGCAGATTATTGTAGGCGCTGTCCTGATTTTGATAGGTGTGCTGCTCCTCATCGCCGGATGAATCATCGTGTCCGGACGTGTTCACCGAATCGACAATCTGACTGATTGCGATGACTTTTTTTATGGGCAGTTTCATTTCCTCCGCTATTTGTGCCGGGGTCGGCGGCGATGAAAGTCCGGCTGCCAATTCTGCACAGACGTGTCGATACTGGTTCACTAACTCGACCATATACGTCGGCACGGATATCGGCCCAGCGTCCGAAAGCAATGCCCTCTTGATAGTTTGTTTAATCCACCACGCCGCGTAAGTGCTGAACCGAACGCCGACCGATGGGTCGAACGAATCAACCGCGCGGATAAGTCCTAAATTTCCTTCCTCGATAAGGTCGGCAAACGCCAATTTGCCCGTAGCGAATCGCTTGGCGATGCTAACCACAAGCCGCAAATTGCTCCTGACAAGCTGGTCGCGAGCTGCCGGGTCGTCGCTATCAATTATGTCGTCGGCAAGTTCGCATTCCTGCTCCCAGCTCAAAAGCGGTGCGTCATCTATTTCCGTTAAATAATCTTTTATCGTCGCGTCAAAAACTGTCATTTTTTCACTCCTATTATAGGACTATACTGGCGGACTTTCCGCCGAGGACTATATCGACTAAAGGGGGAGAGGGGTTAATTGGCAGTTATCTTTTGGTTTTAGAACATTGATTAAATAAGATATTAAATATCAAAAACAAAAAACTTGCGCATTTTTCCGAAGTTTTTTTCGACGATTTTACGAAAAATCGCAGTTTACAGAACAAAAATAGATTCACAACATTAAAGGTCTGCAAGTTTTTTTCAAAAAATTGAAAGTTTTTGCAAATTTTTGACGGTTTTTGAAGATTTTAACCGCGGATTGCGCTGGTTTTCAGGGATTTTGATGGGTTTTGATGTGGTTTTTGCAAGTTTTATTCAGGATTAAATAATTCGGGAACTATTCACCACCGAGCCACAGAGCTCACAGAGGACACAGAGAAAAACAGATATAAAAATAGTCAATAGACAATAGGTGGAATCGAAAAAAGTGAATAATGAATAGTGAAAAGTGAATAGTTGTGAAATCGGCGATCCGTCTTCGTCCTGCGGACTACGCCGCGACAAGCAGGAGCAGGGAAAAAAATTAAATATCAAATATCAAAAATAAAAATTACAAAGAAAAAATCAAAAATAGGTGGCTGTCCATAGTTTATTGAGGCACGGAGCTTACCGAGGATTTATACGGTATTGAGTTTTTAGTAGAGTGATGGGTAGTAATTATTTTTCGTCGATTTCCTTTTTAGATTTGGTTTTTTTCTCACTTTCTCTAATCTCGGACAAGTGGCAATCCTTGAGCTTTTTACCGCTGCCACATGGGCATGGGTCATCAATAGAGACACTATATTTCCGAACAATGAAATCGATATTAGAATCATCAGAGAGAAAATCTGTATCTTGTGAAGCTGTAGCTTTATCGAACTCATCCATTTGTTCATTGAGTTTTTTAACTTTTCCTGGTTCACTTTGAGAGAAATCACTTTTCTTGCCTGGTATCCATTTTGGAAAAAGTTCTCTCCATAATTTACAAACTACTGAATTAGCGTTTTCTGGAGGACCACTTCCATATTTTGCATCCCAAGCTTTCATATCCTTATGGAAATTCACGTCCCATTCCTGTGCTAAATGTGTTAGATCAGCCTTCAAATCCATCCCTGGAACAAAGCGTTGGTCATCTCGGATATAATACGGAACCAGTATTTGATGGAATTTGTCTGATGACGAAAAAGCCATGCAAAAAGGTAAATAGTAAAGATACTCAAGGTCAATAATATTTGTACCGCGTGTTGAGATTAGATTGTAAATCAGGCCTAAAACGAAGAATGTTTTTATATGAAGGCAGTAATAAGCATATGGGGCAAAAGTATTCAAAAGAGGTTTGTTTGCACGTTCGTATCTTAAGAATATTTTTGATGCGATCATTTGAGGTATTTTGTATCCTTCAATCAGCTCCAATAAAAAATCTGTTTGCGAGGTGGGATGTGCAAGATAGTTATTAACATAAGAATTGAGGGCAGCAAAGCTGTCGATATTTGTGAGACTTTTGAACATTTTAGCAAAATTCTTTGGGATAGCTCCAAGGTCTATAACGTTACTTGCAGCTCTCCATTGTTTTGCAATTGTCTGCTCTTCCGAATTAAAGTCTCCGAGTTTCCAACGGTTTAATTGCTTCTCTTCTGGTGATTCTTCAAAAACTACTCCTTTCTTGCCCAACTCAGTTATTCGAGGATTCCCTCCAGGAAGTAAAATTCTTCCTTCCATGGGGACTTTTCCTCCAAGAAGAGACGCAATGATACAGTGAAAGAAATGTGCGTTTATGGCAGATTGACCTCGATGTGTTTTCTGTGCAAGATTTTGAACCCGATCTTTGGAAATAACTCCCGGTTTAGCTGGTTTTGACAAATCGCCCCAAATTTCCATGACAAGAACCGGTGGGATATTAAGGATAAAATATTTATTTAGAAAAAGGTAACCATTCACAGTTTTGCTGGGATTAGTTTGGGGTATGGAGCTTCAGCATAGGTTGCATTAAGGGCATCAACGAAGAAATCATAAACG
>MHXU01000142.1 GCA_001824555.1 Planctomycetes bacterium GWC2_45_44 | reverse complement strand
TACGCGACATTTTCAAAACAAACGGCAAATTTATAATTTTTTATGGTTTCGATTTTGTTGTCGCAGGGTCGAGGGTTAAGTTTTCCGACAATGGGAGCAAGCCGTTTTTGCCAGTCCGGCGGCAATTTAGAAAGATTTTGCCAGCCTTTCCCAAAAATGTCTATTTTATTCCGCCCGGCGAAAAATTCTATTATTTCGAGCCGCCTGCTTTGCAATTCGTTATTAATGGCTTCTTTTAAGGTAGGTGAATGAAATCTTTGCCACCATCGAATATATTTTTCAGGATTACAAGAGAGAGGAAATTTGTTTTTCTTCCAGTGTTTATTACCAGCGACAAGAACCACATTTTTTCTCTGCCCCCACGGGACTGCTGTAAAAATCATATCTCTGTGAAAAATAGGAAATAGAGCCGGATGATTAAAACCATAATCGGTTTGAAACTTGCCAAACGCCCCTCTGAAAAGAATCCTATGCTTAAATTTCGGTGCAATCTGCCGGAGCATATCATAAAATGGCCAGGCGAAAATAGGCGATTCAAAGCAGAGGAGTATTTGGGGCACACCTCCCAACTCTAACAACTCAATGCCGTATTTGCTGTCCGCTTCCACAACACATAGCACATCTTTTGGCTGCCAATTACCTGCTTTGATATGGGACAAAGCGATATCGCCGGTAACAATTTCAATATCCTGTCGATGGGCGATTTTTGCCAGCTCGGACATAAATTCAGCGCCGGGAAATTTGCTCGCCAGGCCAGAATCGAAGATTCTGTTTTGCAAAAAGGCTTCCGCGTCCGTGCATATAGCTATTTTCCTGCTCATTTTTGCCTGTAAAATTGCATAGTCTTTTTAATCGCGTCATCAATATTTATTCGGCAATCAAGTTTCAATTCCGATTTGGCCTTATCAACACGAGGAATGTATTTTTGTCTTTCCGTAACCTGACCGGCTTTTTTGGCGACTTGCACCTGACATTTATTTCCCGCAATTTCAGCGACTTTGTGCGCAATATCGGCAATACTGATTGGAATATCAGAGCCGACATTATATGCTGTTGCCGGAGAGCCTTTAAAAAGAATCGTCCATAACCATATTGCAAGGTCGCCGGCGTATAGATACGAACGCAGAGGCGTACCGTCGCCGTTCACCATTATCGTATCGCCTTTCAGCGCGTCACGAATAAAATTGCCGATTGCGTAATGAGCATTCAAATCGAGATACGGCCCGACAAACGCGAAGCAGCGGGCTATTGTGGTTTCGATGCCATAATTCTTATGATAGATACCGCATAGCAATTCCGCGATGCGTTTGGATTGCCCATAAGAACTGATTGTCTCGAGCGGGTCGGGAGAGCCGTTGTAGTTTTCCGGTATAGCGGCAAGGTCGGCCGGCTGTCTGCCATAAACTGCGCCTGAACTCAAAAACAGAAATCGTTTAGTTCCGCACCCGTGCTGTTTTGCGAAATCCAATGTTCTTCTTGTGCCGTTGATGATGGTATCCGCCATTTCGAGGGGATTTTCGGCATTGAGCGTTGCACTGGCCTCGGTGGCGGCGTGTATTACATAATCGAAATTTTCTTCTGGAAAATCAAAGTTCTGCACATCGCCCTGCTGAAATGTTATTTCGCCAAATTGCCGAAAATGGGGATATTTCTGCAAAAATTTTTCAGGCGAGCGAGACAAAACCAACATTTGGCAATTTAGGCAAAGCTGGCGGTTTATATGGACAAAACTCTCAAGCAGCCATTTCCCGATAAACCCGGTACCGCCTGTGATGAAAAAACGCTTATTTTTAGCCGCCGGCCAGAGCGATGCGGTATATTGCAAAATATGACTTAAATCTGCTTGCGATAAGGACATAAATTCCATTGTTAAATATCGATGGGCATTATATATTACGATAGCCGATTAAGGCAACCAAAAATAGATATACCGGCTTAAAAAGGATTATGATGGCAGAACCCAGGGTTAGCGTTTGTATTCCATGTTATAACCGCCAGGATTATATCAGCGAGGCTATTGAAAGCGTGCTTGCCCAGACATACCCTGATTTCGAGCTGATTATCACGGATAATTGTTCGACAGACCGAACCGTCGAAATAGTCAAACAATATGCCGCTAAAGACAGCCGAGTCCGGCTTTACATCAACGATAAAAATCTCGGCGCCATCAGCAATTTCAACAGAGGTCTTTTTTACTGCAGGGGAGAGTATGTTAAATTTCTCTGCTCCGATGACTTACTTTGTCCGCGATGCCTTGAGGTTTTCGTCGATGTAATGACCAAAAACCCGGACGTTTCATTAGTAACCTCTTTCACTAAGGCATTCGCCGGTGACGAAAGCGTTCGCGATGAAAAATTTTTCCCATCAATCGGCCTAATCAACGGAAATGAAGCTCAAAAAAGTTTATTCTTCCAGGGCAACTGGCCCGGCAGCCCCAGCAGTACTATGTTTCGCAGAAAGGATTTGTATATAGGATTATTTAATCTTATGTGGAAATACTGGCTTGGCGACTTTGATATGTGGATACGGCTGCTGGGAATCGGCGACGCTTACGTTGTGCCTGAAATTTTAAGTAAACTTAGAATTCATAATAAATCGGAAAGCGCGATGCACAGCATCGATTTTCGTTTAACAAAGGAACGCTTACAACTGGCAAATGTCGCATTTGAATTTCCGCATATATACGGCAATCTTACCAAAAGAGAAAAAATAAATATACGTTATCATTTGCTTAAAAGACTTGTGCGGGAAGGATACGACCAAAAAGGAGTATCCCAAAAAATTAATATGCTGAAAATCGGTTTTTCTTACAGCAAAATAATTTTCCCCCTGCTGCTGCTCAAAAATCTCCACCGGCTGTTCAGACGCGATAAACGGTCGAATTAACTAATCGAGCGGCTCAATAACCATTTCCTTTCTGAATAAATCTCTGTCAAGAAACGGATACATATCCTCAAGCGGTTTAGATACCATAGTTCCATCGTCTTTTCTAAGAGAAGATACAGTTGGAACTATTTCCTGGTCTCGAATACACATTACTTCGCAGAGAACAGGGCCTTGATATGCCAAAACTTTTTTTATCTGCTTTGACAGATTTTTGCCTTCTGAAAGTCTGAAAAATTTAATCCCGTAAGCATAGGAAATTTTCTTAAGGTCTGGAAAAGAAATGCCGCAGGTGCTGTCCGTGCCGATAAATCGTCCGTCAAAAAATTTCCTTTGTGTTGCGCGAATAGAAAGATACCCGTCATTGTTCCATACAAATGTTTTTATAGGCAAATTGTTATGGGCGACCGTCTGCAGCTCCTGAATGTTCATCTGCAGAGAGCCGTCGCCGGTGATAGCGATTACTTCGCCCTTATTTTTTGCGTAGCACACGCCGATAGCGGCCGGCAGGGAATATCCCATTTCAGCCTGTCCGCCGGTTGAAACCGACCTTTGGCCGGCCTTCAACTGAAGAGCCTGTGTTGTAACATAGAATGACGAACCGGCATCGGATACGACAACAGAATCATCCGGCATTACTTCGGAAAGGCTGTTGATAAAGTGATAAAGATTGATTCCTTCCGTGCTGTCGGCATATTCCGGCAAAAATATCGGGTATCTTTTCTTCCAGTGCCTGCATTTTTCTATCCATACTGTTTGCGGCGATGGAATTGCCGAATTATTGACTTTTTCTAAAAATATTTTTGCGTCCGCCTGAATGAACAGGTCTATTTTAACGGTATTTTTCCGGTGTTCGACGGGGTCTATATCGACAACGACGATTTTCGCGGCACGGGCGAACTTGTCGTATTCGTGGCCTGTACTGCTGACGCTTAATCTGCAGCCTATCGACAGTACCAAATCAGAATTCTGAACGGCAAAATTTCCAGGTCTGTCGCCTTTGTTTCCGATACGCCCGATGAAAAACGGATGTTCGCTTGGCAGCAAGTCTATGCCGAGTTTTGAAGAAACAACCGGTATTTGAAATTTCTCGACAAATTTTGTGAATTGTCCAATAGCTTTTCCGAGCCTGATACCCTGACCGGCGACAATAACAGGCCTTTGCGCATTTTCGAGCATCAATATAACGGTTTTTATATCTTTTTCTTCCGGTGCAAAAATCGTCTGCATCGACTCTTTCTCCGGCGCAAAATGCGCAAGAGTATTTTCATCAACCATTGCGCCCTGCACATCAAGCGGTATGTCGAGCCATACCGGCCCTGGTCTGCCGGTGTTCGCTATGAATGCCGCCTTTTCAAGTTCATAAGCAATTTGCACGGGGTCATTAATCATTACCGCATATTTAGTCAGAGATTGAACGACCGCAATTATATCCGCTTCCTGAACGCCGAACTGCCTTAAAGGCAAACCTGAATTGCGAACTGTCTCTTTTCTTTTGGATTGTCCAGATATAAAGATGCAGGGTATGTTATCCTGAAATCCATTAAGCAGGCCGGTGATGGCGTTTGTGCCTCCGCATCCTGTGGTTACATAACATGCGCCAAATTGACTTTTATATTTTGCGTAAGCGACAGCGGCCATAGCGGCAGCCTGTTCATGGTGGGGGCAGACGGCTTTCAGTTCAGGATGCGCCGCAATGCCGTCGGAAAGAAACATCATACCTCCGCCTGTAACCATAAATGCGTGCGATACTCCCTGATTATAGAGAAAATCCGCTATGTAGTCGGCGACTCTTTTCATTTTATTCTTTTCTCCAGACATTCTTTCATCCTATCGAGACCTTTTTTGATATTTTGTTCGTTGGTTGCATAGCAGAGCCTGACATATCCTTTTCCGGCATTACCAAAATTGCTGCCCGGCAAAACTGCCACACCCGCCTCGTTTAGCATAACATCCGCGAATGTTTCATCGTCCATACCAGTTTTTTTAATGTTCGGAAACACATAAAAAGCGCCGCCCGGCCGGAGGCAGGACACTCCCGGCAGCGCGTTAAGCCCCTGAACCATAAGTTCTCTTCTGGCCTTATAAGTTTCCGCCATTTTAGAGACGTGTTCCTTTGAACCTTTGATTGCCTCAAGTCCCGCGTATTGGATAAAAGGCGGGACGCACGAAGAGGTGGTTTGGAGCAAAAGCTGCATTTTATCTACAACCGCCGCCGGGCCTATCACACATCCAAGCCGCCAGCCTGTCATAGCAAACGCTTTGCTGAAGCCGTTTATAAGAATAACACGTTCTCTGCATTTGTCTCTGTGAGCAGGGGAATAAAATCTGCCGCTGCTGTCATATATAAGCCGGGAGTACACTTCGTCCGAAAGAAGATAAATATCATTTTTTTCCGCGATGTCATAGACGGCATCAAGTTCCTCTTTTGTCATTACTGAACCGCAGGGATTGTGCGGCGAATTAATTATTATCAATCTGGTCTTATCCGTGATTGCGGCCTGTATATCATCAGGGTTCATTCGGAATTCATTGGATTCTTTTAGCGGTATGTAAATTGGATTGGCCCTGCAGAACTCTATCGCCGAACGGTATGTTGGAAAGTAAGGGTCAGGCAGTATAATATCTTCGCCGGGATTCACCACACAGCTCACAGCATAATATATTATTATATTAGCGCCTGGCGTTACGAGAACTTGATTTAACTCCGGCCTGAATCCCCTTGATATTTCGGTCGTATCACAAATTGCAAGACGAAATTCGTGAAGTCCCCATGAACTCGTGTAATGTGTCTGGCCGCTTTGAAGCGCGCCGCAGGCGGCATCTACGATATTTTGAGGAGTTGTAAAATCAGGGTCGCCAATTTCAAAATGCACAATGTCCCTGCCATGACGTTCAAGCTCGTTGGCTTTTGCCAGAACTTTAAACATCGGCTGGCCGAGAAGATTTTGCGATGCCTTTGACAGACTTTTCATTTTATGCCTGATTTTTAATAAAGTTTTTTATGTCCGCGATTATATATTTGAGCATTGGCTTTGTCATACCCGGATAAACACCGAGCCAGAAACTCTGATTCATTATAATATCCGTATTTTTAAGTTCGCCGATAATTTTGTAGGCATTTTTTTGTTTGCGCATATAGTCAAACGCCGGCTGGCGAACAAAATTCCCCGCAAACAGCATTCGAGTCTGAATATTATTCTGCTCAAGATGCCGAACAATATCGTCTCTGCCGAACGGCGCATCCTCTCTCACCGTAAGCATAAATCCAAACCAGCTCGGCTTTGAATTTTTCTGCGGCTGCGGCAATACAAAAAACTTCTCAAGGTCTTTCAGCCCGTCATAAAGAATTTGCCAGTTATTCCTTCGTGCGTTTACAAAGCCGTCCAATTTTTCAATCTGGGCGCAGCCGATTGCCGCCTGCATATCGGTCGCTTTGAGATTGTATCCAAAATGGCTGTACACATATTTGTGGTCGTATCCAAAAGGAAGCTGGCCGAATTGCAGAGAGAATCTTTTTTTACAGGTATTATCTTTGCCGCTCGGACAAAAACAATCTCTGCCCCAGTCCCGCATCGAAAAAACTATTCTATTCAACATCGGATTATTCGTATAGACCGCCCCGCCTTCGCCAGTGGTTATATGGTGTGGCGGATAAAAACTGCTCGTCGCGATATCGCCAAATGAGCCGGTTGGTTTGCCTTTATACAGCGAGCCGAGCGAGTCGCAATTATCTTCAATCAGCCAAAGATTGTTTCTCTTGCAGAAGCCGACAATCGCGTCAATGTCAAACGGATTGCCGAGAGTATGCGCGACAACCACTGCCTTTGTTTTTTTCGATAGAGCTTTTTTGAGCATTTTGACATCTATATTATATTGCGGCAACGCAACGTCAACAAACACAGGTATTGCTCCTGCCTGTATAACAGGCGTTACTGTTGTTGGAAATCCAGCCGCGACGGTTATTACTTCGTCGCCGGCTTTTAACTGTCTTTTGCCAAGCAGCGGAGATGTCAACGCCATAACCGCCAGCAGATTTGCGCTTGACCCTGAATTCACAAAACAGCAGAATTTCACACCGAGTTTTTTTGCCAGCAGGTTTTCAAATTTCTCCGTGTACGGCCCCGCCGTCAGCCAAAAGTCAAGGCTGCTGTCAACGAGATTGAGCATTTCCCTCTCGTCAAAAAACCGCCCGCCATAATTTATGCGCGACTTGCCGGCAACAAATTCTTTTTTCTGACCAGGCCTGTGAACAGCCTGATAATATTTTTTTGTCAGCGCAAATACTTGAGCCTTCAGTTTTTTTGAGATTTTATCCAAACTCATTTTGAATCTTTCATATACTGATTTATCTGCTCAATAGTTATAGCGGAAATTTTCTTGGGATTCTCTAAATATGCGCCATACCATTGACCAGTTTTTTCAAGCGTCTTTTCAATATTCCAGCACGGCTTCCACGGCAATTCAGCCTTTGCCTTCGAGCAGTTGAGTTTCAGCAGAATCGCTTCGTGCGGATGGTTAGTCCCCGTTTTTTTCCATTTTGCCTTTTCGCCCCACAGCTTTGAAAGCGTATCAACTAAGAAGGCAACTTTTTTTGCATTGCTTTTCTCCGGCCCGAAATTCCACGCGCCGGCGAATTTATCGCCGTGCTTATACAGCTTCTCCGCAAGCACAATATACCCCGCCAGCGGCTCAAGCACGTGCTGCCACGGCCGTATGGCGTATGGATAGCGTATCTCAACCGTTTTGCCCCCCTGCCAGCTTTTAATGCAATCCGGCACGAGCCTGTCCGCCGCCCAGTCGCCGCCGCCGATTACGTTGCCCGCGCGGGCAGATGCGATTGCGACATTGGAATTTTGAAAGAACGACCTGCGAAACGCCGCCGTTACTATTTCAGCGCAGGCCTTGCTTGAACTATATGGGTCATATCCGCCAAGAGGGTCGGTTTCTTTATAAGCATAATTCGATTCTTTATTTTCGTAGCATTTATCTGTTGTGATGACAACTACGGCACGAACAGATTTAACATACCTTACAGCTTCGAGCAGATTCGCCGTGCCGATGACATTTGTCTGATACGTTTCAAGCGGGTCT
>MHXU01000141.1 GCA_001824555.1 Planctomycetes bacterium GWC2_45_44 | reverse complement strand
CCGTTCGTTATTGTTCGTTACTTGCTGTTACGTCTGTTTCTTAACGCCAGAATCGCCGGAATAAGCAGCGCCATTGTCGCAGGCTCTGGAATTGAAGATGTGGGCAATATCCCATTATCACTTAGGCCATCGCCGGTTACCGAACCAAATCTCATTATTGGCTGATATTTAGAACTGAACAAAAGAACAGTGGAATGCTGGCCTGGCAGAAGCTGCGATGGAACAAATATGTAGCTCGCACTTCGTGGAAACATCTGGTCTGTCGGATTTACGCCGCCCAACGTACCATAAGTCGCATCGGTACCGATACCATTCATATTGCCGCCTACGGGAATTCCAACCGAGAAGAAATCGACCCCGGCATTTGTTGCGGGCAGTTTGTTGAAAACCTGATATGCGTATATGTAGTTACTGCTACTAAGACCTGTACTGCCGACCGGGTAGTTGCCGGGGGCAAAGACCGCATATTCGACATCTACATTCAGAACGCTTGTGCCATCTGAATAATTGAATGTCGTCAAGCCCTTGAACCCTGCCATTGCCGCTGGGTCGCTCTGCAGCGGCAATGCATTCGCAAAGACGCAAAACAGAACCGATAGAAACATTGCCACCAATTTGAACTTTTTCATACATACCTCGACTTTCTTTAAATAGAGTTAATTTATCCTTTAGCTTCGCCTTGTTCCTAACAAAGCGCGCAAACTGTCTGACGGATAACTTCAACTCCAAAGAAAATACAAGGTCTGCAAAAAAGATCGCGCAGAACGATGCAACAATAACAACAACTCTGTGTCCAAAAGATGATACAAGTACAACTATGAGTTTTCTTCCACCCCGATTCTTGGTGTATTATACCACAGATTTCGGCGATTGCAAGAGAATTTTTTTTATTTTTTTCCCCGGCAGGGAATTTCCATTTTAACCCCCCCCCTACATATTCAACGCTGCTTAAACTGATAAAAGACTGTTATTGACATAAAATCAAGAATTGTAATACTTTAGCCGAATGTCAAATACAACTTGTCATTCCTGCGACCTGTGGTGAGCATAGTCGAACCAAAGCGGGAATCCAGCGTAAAACAGTCTCCGCCACAGGCGGATTCCACAATTTTTCACTTTTCACTTTTAGTTTTTAACTTTCTTACCTTGCCGCCGGCACTTGCTGAAAGGCTTCGACTTTGATTTTGTCTGTGGGCTGTTTTACGCCGGTTCGGTCGAGGATAGCGATAAATCTTTTCTGCGGGCCGTTCACGCCGACACGAACAAGAATATAGGCTGTAAATGTATCGCTGCGGACAGTGGCAAGGTCACTGATCCTCGCAAAAATCAATTCCTGTTCTTCAAGGTCGTCTGTCGTACCATCGTCCATACTCCAGGCATCGAATTGCAAATCAGGGAAGCCGTACTGCGGCTGGTTGTCCATTCCACAGTAGCGAATGTTGTACTTGTCGTTGCCCGACTTATTTATAACAGACAGCAATTCACCGACAGACCTAAAGCCCGGCGATTCGTAAATATCATCTATGTCGGTTATATTTTTTCTACCCAAAAGACCGGAATAGTCCGGCGACGAGCCTACTTTTGTTTTGTCTCTATAAGCGACAATCGCATCGGCTATTTTCAAATCTTTTCTATTAGCCTTGCTCACCCACGGAAGCTGCGAGATTACAAATGCAGGCGCGGTATTTATATTGATTCTGCCGCGAACTCGTGTTTCATTGGCATCGTAAGGCGACATCATCGCCGTGATGTATTTAAATACATTCTGCATCGAGGGATTATCCATATCAAAACGAACATCGGCTTCTGTATCGGCAGGTACAATCTCTCTGCTGCTATCTTCGAGATAGATATTTTTCTTTGCAAAAAGCATAGCGGCATCGCCAGCGTTTGTAAAATTATGATGCCACGGCTGAATGGGATTGTTGTATATCACAACATATCCATTCCAACGACCAAGAGTGAGACAAGTATTACAACTTATAGCAGGGTCACCAACTCGGTCCCAAATGCGCTTAACACGAAAGCCTGGCTCAAGATTTCGCTGGAAAGTACGAATACCATCACCGCCGCCGTTGGGGTCATTATAATCCGTAATCCAGCGGGGCAGATTAACCTCATCTACAAGAATTCCAGGCAAGGCAACGCCCTGAACCGGCCGGTAAAGGCTTATTTTAAAGGTGTTATCGGAAAATGTTGCAGGTCCTATTTGGTTAACATCCTCCGGCTTGCTATCCCACGTTGTAAAACTATAAACATTACTGGCACGATTCACATCCGTAGCGGTATCCCAGCCTACAACTTTCCAGTAATAAGTCCTGCTGGGAAATAATAGCGGGTCGTAGTTGCCAATAGGCAAACCTCCACTGCTGCAACCACCGCATTCCAATAATCCTGCAGGATGATTTGTTCTGCTGGCGTTTTGAACGCTTGACCTATCATTTTCGCTAATATAAAACTCATATTTATCAGCCCATATCGGATTACTATTACTATCGTAACCCAAAACCATCGCCAATAAAAACTTGACATCCGGGTCAACGTTTTTAGCTCCATTGTTCGGAGTATTGGTATAACGCACCTGATTACCTAAAGATGTGTCAACCAACCAATTGTTTTGGTTCTCAAAAATCTTCACATAAAACTGCCCACCTCTGGACTGAAAATCGTTAGAATCAATAACTATTGAAGATATGCCGGGGTTGGTGATTTCCAATGTCCACGGCTCGAAAATATCGTTGCCATCCGGAGTCTCGAACTCTCTAAAAAGTTCTATCGCATAAGAACGAAAAACAACAGAATTTCCAAATATGTCTATGCCTCTTTTGAAGTTTCTGGCAATTTCGGAAATATAAATATATGGCCGTTCGGTACCATAAAGTCTGTTACCATTTTTGTCGTCAACAATTGAGATAATTGCATCATTATCACTCTGGTCAACCATATTAGCAGTAATTTGCGCCAAATCCTCTTTCAGCCTATCCTGATCGGCGGATGGCAAATCTTTATCTATAGCGTCCACGAGTTTGTCGTAGAGCAATTGCGCTTTGTTTTCATCAGAATTGGCGGAACGGACGTAGAACATTTTTTCGCCGTTAGGGTCGATGAGCCTGTCAAAGCTGTATGTCGTGAGCAAATGTCTGCGGTCGGAATATGTGTCATCGGGCTTTGTAATTCTATCCTGCCAATCAGTCAGCTTGTCAGGGTTTGTGTCATAAAGGTTGCCAAAATCTTTCGTCCCTCTGCCGCGAAGAGTTGCCGGTATATTCGCATCGGCCTCAAGCCGACTTGCAAACCTGCCGTCAATGCAGTAGCGGTATCGCAGTTCAAGCTCATCGGAAATATCAAACGGCAGATAACTGAAACTGCTGCTCGGTGGAGAATCATATTTCCAGCTAACCAGGTTGTCATAATTATCCCAGCCATCCGAGTCATCGGTTGCATCGCTCCCGCCGCGAGCTTTGTGGAATCTATCAATATCATCGCCGGTTTTTAGCAGGCCATTGAGATTTATCTGCAACTGGCTCGTGCCGTCCACCCTGAATCTGTCGCCGGAAACGGTGGTATTAGCGTCGAACTTATACGCTGTATTGACGTTCACCATTGCGCAATTGTCGATAAGTCTAATCGCCGCGAAAACCTTTTTGCCCTTTGAGGAATTAATACCTGCAAGCTCAATCCATTTTGAATCAGCAATACCATCGCCGTCAGCATCGGCGTTGGCGTTATCGATAGTGTCCTCGAGTAGGCCGGTAGTTTCAACAATTTCTATTTTGGGATAATCTTTGACAACTGTACTGCCGCTCGGCCTGACTAATACATCCCGCGTCTGAAAAGTTCTGTCTTTCAAATATCCTGTTACATCGCTGATTTGCCGCCAGTAATAATTCGTGCCGTCTGTTGTATAAGGCTCGATATTCGCCAGCCAGGCATCGTTGACATCGGGATAATCCTGATATTCCTGATTTGCCACGCCGGGCGTGTCGAGGACGAGTTCTTTGCCGATGATTTCGATGATTGATTTGGCGGCGTTGTCGAGCGTTTTGCTGTCAACTATATTGCTGGTCGATGCGCTGTCCATTCGAGCGACCATAACGAACATTACCGCTACGATTGCCAGCAGAACGGTCAGGACAACCGTCATAATGAGAGCTGAACCGACTTTGCCGGATTTCAAATTTGCTTTCTTCTCTAACATTTTAATACCCTCCTTTAAAGGGAGCCACAAAGGCACGAAGGCACAAAAAAAATATAATTATTTAAAACTTTAGTGTCTTTGTGTCTTAGTGGCTAATTTACTTTCCTATATAAACAATATGTTCAAACCTTCTGCCGGTTTTGATAATTCCCTTTGAATCGTAAAGCGTAAATGTAAATTTAATCGCATCGGGGAAAAGCCTTCCGTAATAAGGATAAAACCCAAAATATTCCTTTGCTGCACTTGGCTGCAGCGGCAGCCAATTTATACTATCGTTATTATCAGTAACATCAAAGCCGCTGCCGCAAAGCGTTATCGAAAAATTATCCACTCCCTTGGCAAGATACATCGATATGCCACTGCCATTATTGGGGTCGATATTGGGCCGGCCAAGCCAACCGCCGGTGGCAGATCCACCGCTGACACTGTCGGGAGAAACAATATATTCTTTTACTTCCTGCGTAAGACTTCTTGCCTCACACTCATATCCGGTAACGGAGGTATTTGCGTCCGGCGCAAGTATCACCTGTTTGCGGGCGAGAATTTTGTTTCTTCTATCCATATCAAGGATTGATGTCGGGGTTGGAACTGTCGCCTGACCGTAATAAATCCTGGCAACATTGCCTCTTACTGTATTATCTGATGATGTCTGAAAATCGCCGGTTGAAAAAAAGACTACCGAATCGGCACTTACGCGGTTTTGGGTACTAAATTCGATAACTAACGGCGCATCTTTGCGCAGGCCGGCAAAATCAGCGTTAAGCTGGTCGGTTATTACGCGCAGGTTGCGCATAATTTCCGCCGTTGCTCCCGCCGTCCGATGGGAGTCGATGGAATAATTAAAAATTATTCCGCACGCCGCCAGCACCACCGCCAGCAAACCAACGGCTACAAGCAATTCCGTTATTGTAAATGCCTTTTTCATTTTTTTTGCCACTAAGGCACCAAGACACGAAGTTCTAAATAATTATCTTTTTCTTTGTGCCTTCGTGGCTCCCTAAAATTTTATAATTCTTTGATACAC
>MHXU01000140.1 GCA_001824555.1 Planctomycetes bacterium GWC2_45_44 | reverse complement strand
AATTAGATTAGAATATATTTTCAGGAGTTTTGAGTTATGTCAATTGATCGTTCGTTAAAGTCAAAAGGTTCGCTTGTAAGACACCGTAATGTCCTTAACCGCGGAGAAAGAATTGAACGCCTTAAGAGTGAAGATCGCTGGGAAGAAGGCGATGGACTTTTTGGGCTTCCCAAGGTAGCTCATAGAAAAGTTTCTGTCGGCAAGAAGACCAAGGACGAAAAGGCCGCCGCAGATGGTGCCGCCACAGATACAGCCGCAGCACCGGCAGCAGGGGCAAAAGGAGCCGCTCCGGCAGCGAAACCAGCAGCAGGCGCAAAAGCAGCAGCACCGGCGGCGAAACCCGCAGCAGGAGCAAAAGCTGGCGGAAAGAAGTAAATTAGTCGTTGGTATTTGGTGTAGCTGCACTGCGAAACCAAAGTATAGTTCAGTTGCCAAATACTAAATACCGAATACTAAATACCAATGAAATATCTTGCAGACAGAACATCTCTAATCGACGCAAGCGGCATAAGAAAGGTTTTTAATCTTGCCGCGACGATGAAGGACCCGATAAATTTTTCAATCGGCCAGCCGGACTACGATGTGCCCGACGCTCTCAAGCAGGTTGCCATTGATGCTATAAAGCAAGGCAAAAACCGATATACCACCACGGCAGGCGATGCGGAGCTTTTGGCTAAAATCGCAAAGAAAACCACTGCGGAAACCGGATGGCAAACCCCGGCCGCTCTTGTCGCAAGCGGCGTAAGCGGAGCGCTGCTGCTGGCGTTTATGGCGACAATCAATCCGGGCGATGAGGTTATTATTCCCGACCCGTATTTTGTGATGTACAAGCATTTGGTTAATCTGCTTGGCGGCAAATGCGTGTTTGTCGATACCTATCCCGACTTCGCTCTGCACCCGCAGAAAATCGCGGACAAAATCACCGACAAAACAAAACTGATTATCATAAATTCGCCCTGCAATCCGACCGGCGCGGTTTATTCCAAAGCTGACTTAACGGCTCTTGCCGAAATCGCCAGAAAAAAAGAAATTCTTGTTCTGTCTGATGAAATTTACGACCAGTTCTGCTACGATGGGCCGTATCAAAGTATGGCTCCGCTGTACGAGAATACTATATTGATGAGAGGATTCAGCAAATCTTACGCGATGACGGGCTGGCGATTGGCTTATGTGGCTGCGCCTGCGCATTTGAAGCCGATTGTCGAGGAAATGATAAAGATTCAGCAATATACGTTTGTTTGCGCCCCTGCCCCATTCCAGCAGGCGGCGAACGCGGCTCTCGATTTCGATATAAGCAATTACATCGCTGATTACAAAACCAAGCGTGATATACTTTACGCAGGGCTGAAAGATAAGTTCCAGATGGTCAAATCCGCGGGCGCGTTTTACGCTTTCATAAAATCGCCGATGAAGACAAGCACTGAATTTGTCGAAAAGGCAATCAAAAATAACGTGCTGATTATACCGGGTAATGTCTTCAGCGAAAAAGACACACACTTTAGATTGTGCTTTACCACCACAAACGACAGGCTTCAAAAAGGCTCTGAAATACTCAAGTCAATAGCTAATAGTCAATAGTCAGCAGTGTAAAAAAAAACTTTTCTTACAGCTTCCAGTCTGAAGCGTCTTTTACGAGTTTGTTCTGGATAATCATACCGATGCCGGTTGTAAAAATCAGGATTACCGGCAAAAACCAGTTGTGATTGTTCACCAGCGAATAGATATTGTTAGTCGGAGTCGGCTGGGTCTTTTCATAGAGATGCAGCAGTGCAAGAAAACCGACAATCACCAGCACTCCGCCGCCCATACTCGTGAACAGCATTACGGAAATTTTGAAAACGATAAACGAAATCATACCGCCTGCGATAATACCGATAATCGCCCCCGCCCAGATATACTGCTGCGGAAGATTGAAAGCGAACCAGATTCCGCCGGTAACAATTCCGCCCGCAACCGCTCCGAGCAGACTCACCGCCCATTTCATCAGTGGAATTGACAACGCCGCAAGGCCGAGAAGACCGATTACTCCGCCCCAGAGAACCGAACCTGCCATGTGGCCGAATTTCATACCCGCGAAAAGGCCGAGCATACCGAAACAAACAACGGTAAGGACTTTAAATATTCGCCATCCGTACAGCAGATACACCGCACCGAACGAAACCGCAATCAACGCCTGCAGCCATGACAGTGCGCTTATCTGCTCCCAAACTAAATCGAGCGGTACAATGTCCGCTGATTTACCGGCGGCTGTTCCGCCGGCCTGCGCAAGAACTAAAAATATATCCATTTTTATTCTCCATTCTCTTTCTTTGAGACTTGTGGTTTTATAATTTCAGGTTTTGCGGGCGTAAGCAGCAACTGCATTATCGTCCCGAACGCCGTCATAGCTCCGAAAGCAATGCCGTAAAACTGAAGCTTTGCCGCGAGCATACTAATCGGTTCAGAGCCTTTATAGAACAAAAGTATTATCATCCCTGCAAAAACAACCGCCGAGCCAATGCTCGCTGACACCACAGCGACAAAAAATCTCGGCATAACAAAACAAAAGAACACAACGGCAAGAACCGCCCCTGCCGCGGCGCCATAAGCAGCGATACCCGCCGAGAGAACCGTCTTTTTGGCGAGACTGATTATGTGAGCGAACATTTTTACGGTTATATCCATCGCCGCGGGCGTTTGGATAACAATTCCTTTTTGCTGGTATTCCGGCCAAGTCGGATAGGCCGACGAGGACACAAAATCATCAGCCGTAACTTCGTTCGGTTTGACGCTGCGAGCGTCAAAAAACTCTGCTTGGCCGGTATCTGCCGGCTGCAATCCGCCGGAAATGATAGTTATCGCCAGCAGTCCACCGACGAGTGCCGCGAAGATTCCGAGTATAAATCTGCCCGCCGCCGCTCCGACAATAATTCCGATGCCGCAAGCGATGAGCAGTATTTTGGCCGGATAATCACCGAAGGCAGACACCCCTGCCGCGGCGACAACCGCACCTACAATTGCGCTGACTACACATTTAAAGCGCAAGCCCGCCAGCCAGATGCACAGCCCGACCAGAACGATTACGATTCCCGTCCCAATCAAAAGCCGGCTCTGGAATTTTTGAGCAAGACTCTGATAATATACTAACGCATCAAACATACTGTTATCAGTGTAAATATCGACATTTTTAGTAAAAACCCTTTAATTTAGGTAAATATAGGTAAAATTGGTAATTTCAGAAAAAAACAACACGAAAATTTGTGTTTTTCTTAAATTTATTGACTTTGCGGTATTAGAACATAAAATGTCCTCTTTAAACGAGGGAAGATTTTTCAGGAAAAAAAATGGCGACTGACAGGACTATGGCATCAAACACGATGGTCGTTATTCTCGCTGCCGGCAAAGGCACAAGAATGGGAAGAAACGATATGGCGAAGGTCTGCTTCGAGATTGACGGCATCCCGGCGATTAACAGGACAATCGCGACCTTCCAGAAACTCGGATTTGAAAATTTTATGCTGACCATCGGCGACAAGGCTGAACAAGTCCTCGAAACGGTCAAGGCCATAAACCCATCCTGTCTGTATGTCTATCAGCAGCCGCAGCTCGGCACAGGGCACGCCGCGAAGTTAGCCGCCGAAGCCCTCGAAAAAATGAATTTTCAGGGCAACGTCATCGTTACGCTCGGCGATAAATTTATCGAGTCTGCCGCAGTGGAAATGCTTGCCGAGGGATTTATAAAACAGCAGGCCGACCTTTCGCTGCTGACAATCCCCAAAGGCAAAAAAGACGAAAGCGCAGGGCGGGTCTTCGCCGACAAGACAGGACAAATTATTGACATTATTGAAAAAGTTGACATCGCCCGCCAGTCTATCGCTGACGAGCTGTCGGAAAAAATTAAAAAACATCAGCATATATCGCCTGAACTGCTTGTGCAGATAATAAACAAATTTATGCCGTCCACGAAAAAACAGGCTGTTGCCGTTCCTCAACTGCTTGCTCTTGCCAAAACTCCGAATAAAATCGAAAGTTCCGCCTTACAAAAGGTTCTTTCGCTTGGGCAGTATAATATCGAAATTGCCGGTAAAAAATTCACCGCCGAAGAAATAGAAACCTGCTGCAAGGGCGTTAATCCGAGCCTGTATATGTTCAGGCATAAAGCGTTTTATCACGGCACATCTCTGATAGACAACAACAACGCACAAAAAGAATACTATCTCACCGATATTGTAAGACAGTTATCTTCCGTCAAAATTGAAAATACTCAAAAATATAAGGTCAGAGCCGTTCATATCGCGAATACGAATTATATTCAGGGGTTCAATTCGCCCGATGAACTGCTCGGAATTCAGGATTATGTCAGAAGGCAGAAACTTAAAGCCGATAAAACATCTAACGCCTCGACACAGCCGGTATTAAAATCTTCGCAGTATTGCACGGTCAGGCAGTGGCTCGATAAACTTGACTCACGGAAATCTTCTCTGACGCAGTGGCTGAATCATATTTACGGCAAAAACGAACAACTGCATAAAGAGAAATTAAGTTCGCTCAAAAAAGTTCTAACCTGTTACGGCAAAAATTTCGGTTTTGACCATAAGGTCTGCATCGTTCGAGCGCCGGGCAGAATCAACCTTATGGGTAGGCACGTTGACCACAGAGGCGGATATAATAATTTTCTTGCGCTTGACAGAGAGACGATAGTTGTCGCCGGTTTGCGGGATGACAACAACGTAACGGCGGTCAATGTTATGCCGCAAAAATTCAAGTCCGTGCGTTTTAATATATCCGAACTGATTGGCAGATTTGCATGGGGGGACTGGCTCAATTTTGTCAACAGCGACTGGGTGCGAACTATGCTGCACTCGGCCGCCGGGAATTGGGGCAATTACATAAAAGCCGCGATACTCCGGCTTCAGCACAGATTTACCGATATCAAGGTCGGCGGTATGAACCTCGCCTTTTGCGGCGATGTCCCGATAGCCGCGGGGTTATCCAGCAGTTCAACCATAGTCGTCGCGACTCTTCAGGCGGCCATAGCTCTGAATAATTTCGACCTGACAAGTCAGCAGTTCATTGACCTCTGCGGCGAGGGCGAATGGTTTGTCGGGTCGCGAGGCGGAGCCGGAGACCACGCCGCGATTTATCTCGGCCAGCGCGGCAAAATCGCACAGGTACGCAATCTGCCATTTAAAGTGGAAAAAATTATCGATGCGCCGAAGGATTATCAGGTAATAATCGCCAACAGTCATATCAAAGCCGCCAAAAGCGAAGCGGCAAAGCATACCTTCAACGCGAAAATCGCCAGCTACAATCTCGGTCTTGCGCTTTTGAAACTTCGCTGCCCGCAAATCGCCGAAATGGTCGAGTATTTGCGCGATATAAACCCGGAAAATTTAGCGTGTACCACCAGCGATATTTACAGACTTATGCAGAAGGTGCCGCAATTTCTTACACGCGCGGAATTAAGTTCGCTGCTCGGCGCAAAACACCGCCAACTGCTCGAAACAAATTTCGCATCGCATAAAGACCCCGGCAAATATAATATCCGGGGCATACTGCTTTTCGGCATCTGCGAAATAGCCAGAAGCAAAAGATGCCTTGAATATCTCGAGGCCGGCAGGATTGACGAATTTGGAAATTTGATGAAAATAAGCCATAACGGCGACAGAGTATCCTGCTGTCTGCCCGATGGAAAATATCACAAGCTCAAACCAGCCTGCGACGACGATTATATCAACAGACTTATCAGCGACCTTTCGAGCGAAGACCCGCAACGGGTTTTAAAAGCTCAATTATATTATCAGCCCGGCGAATACGGATGCAGTACCGAAGAAATCGACAAAATGGTTGACATAGCCGTTGCCGTTGACGGCGTGGCAGGAGCGCAGATTGCCGGCGCAGGCCTTGGCGGATGTATAATGATACTGGCCGAGAAACGCTGCGTTGACAAAGTCAAAAACGCTTTGATTAAACACTATTACCGCCCCGCCGGCCTTAAACCTGCCGTTTTGCCCTGCATAACGACAGAAGGCGCCGGCCTTGCGGAATTCTAACAATAAACGTATCTAACGAGGCGGCAGGTTCACTTTGCCTTTTCACACCGTTCGATAAATTCATCATCTATCGTTATCGGCTCAGCATTTGGGTCCGCCTGCGAAGTTGCGAAAACAAACACGAATTTTTCGCACATTTGACCGGAAACGCTTTGAAAGCCGGTCTGGAAATTTTTAATGAGCTTCGCGTCATCGCCGCAGTTGACAGCAACGGCATAAATTTTCCCCGCCTCGAGCGCAACCGGCAAAGTCCACTCGCTCCCGGTCGAATCAAACGCAGGCTTTCCAGCCGCGGCCGGAAAATCCGCGGGAGCGAACGACGAATAAAACCACCCTGTCTTTTTCATCGGCTCGCTGAACGTAATTTTAATTGATGCGGTATTCGGGTCAACATCTTCAGCGTAAAGTTTGGGAATCGTATCAACGACAAAAACTTTCGCTTTTTCTTCCGCTTTTTTGCGGGACTCGGCCAGACTAATATCGGCAAGCATTTTCTCTGATTTCAGAGCCGCCGGACTTTGCGGATATTTTTTTATTACCGACTCAAACTGCTTTATCGCCTGTTCTCTGCGTCCCATTTTATGCAGACAAACGCCGATTTGATAAGCCGCTCCGGCCGAGGATTTTTCATCTGCCCGGCCGTTTTTTATAATGTACTCGTATATTTTTACAGCCCGTTCAAAGTTGCCCTGCTCCTGGGCGGCAAGACCCTCTCGAAGCCTGGCTTTTAATGATAAATCTTTTGAGTCGGATATTGAATTACTGTCTTTTGAAGTATGTGCATTCCTACAGGCGGTTTCAATGCGTTTTAATATCTCTG
The DNA here is from genome assembly GCA_001824555.1 of Planctomycetes bacterium GWC2_45_44. Classification (GTDB taxonomy): domain Bacteria; phylum Planctomycetota; class Phycisphaerae; order Sedimentisphaerales; family UBA12454; genus GWC2-45-44. The sequence continues at coordinate 9,052 of MHXU01000140.1, read as the reverse complement.
CATAATCTTTTTTCGCGCCGCCGATTTCGGTTTTGTAGTCGAATGAATCGCTGCCGTCTGATGCCAGCGTCGCCTGTACGATATTATTTCTTAAATATGAAAGCCACTGGCCGCCTGAAAAAACGAACATCACTGTCTTATTGTCAAGCCGCTGAAAATTTTCGCTGTTTTCTATTTCGCCCGGCATCGCCGCGACGAAATTCATACTGACTGTTTTAAATATATCCGCCGGCAATTTTCTTATTTGCGGGTCTAACTGAAAATTGTCCTGCAATTTCAATTCGACGGTTGGCTTTGCGTCCGAACGGCGGGCAAGCTCAAGTTTGATGCCGGTCTTGGCCGAGCCGATAAAAAAATCCACTTTATTGATATCACTGAAATATGCCGTGCCCTTGAAATAGCATCTGCCGTCGTCGAGGACTTTCCAATTTACGCCGCTCCACGCCGCCAGGCCGCCGGACGAAACCATCGTTTTGAGCTGCTCGACGAAAAATTTCTCTCCATCCGCGCAATCTTCATCTGTCAGGAGACAATAGGCAGGGTAATCAAAAAGCCCCTCGATGCTGACTTTTCCGCTGCCGTCTTTGTTCAGACTGAAAACCGCCTGGCCGTTGATGCACCCGGCCGCGAAAACAAATGGCAGCAGAAAAAACAGCAGGTATTTTATTCGTCCCATCAAAAGTCACCTAAAAACTACACAGGGAGTTTATCCAAAATCTCAATTTTCTCAACCCTTTTATAAAAGATGTTTTCTGGACATAAATACCCGACAACTTCGACAAAAACGGCCTTATCAATATATTTTTTTGAGATTTTTTAATCCTTGACAAACCGAACGTCCGATAGTTAAATTAGGAAGTTAAGGCAAATTAGGATAATACGCAGAATTTGACTACTGGCTACTAAATTAGAATATGGATATTCAAGCGAGGGAAATAAAATGATGGATACATTGAAAGACCTTTACACAACCGGTGAGGCTGCCGATATTTGCAGTCTTAGTCAGCAGACAATAATAAGATGTTTCGATTCGGGCAGGCTGCGCGGTTTCCGCATCCCGGGTTCAAAATTTCGCAAAATACCCCGCGATAACCTGCTGAAGTTTATGAAAGAAAACAGCATCCCGATGCAAAGCCTGCAAACGGGCAAAAAACGGCTGCTGATTGTTGACGATGATGCCGAAATTGTGGAACTGATGGTCGATGTTCTCGGCAGAGACGGCAGATTCGATATCAAAACCGCCTCGACAGGCTACGATGCCGGTATTATGACTCAAAAATTCAATCCGGACCTTATCCTTCTGGACTATATGCTACCGGATGTCAACGGCAACATCGTTTGCAAAACAATTAAGGAAAACCCGGAATTTTCGAATACCCGGATAATAATAATCAGCGGCGTAATCAATCAACTTGAGATAGACGACCTGCTAAAGGCCGGAGCTGAAGCGTTTATGAAAAAGCCTTTCAGCATCACCGAACTGATTGAAAAAATCGGCGCCGTGCTGGAAATTTAAATTATACGCCGCACTGGAAGAAGACAGATTAAATGACTGCGTTTGCGACTAATATCTCCGCACAGAGAGTAAGGCTTTCCGTCTGCAAGCTCGACAGCTTGTTTGCGCACCCTGCCTCAATCACAGGCTGCCTCGAATCCATAAACAACGCCGACGAAAACCTCCGGCTGTACTGCGAATCTGACCCGGCAATCGCTCTGGCGATTATCAATTTGTGCAGGCAGCAGGAAATACCTTTCGATTTCGCCAATCTTAATTTCGCTTCTATAGTCAGACAGATTCCCAAATCCCAGCTCGTCAAAACAATACTCGCCATAGACATCCACGATTCGGCAAACGAGCAGAAGCTGAATTTTATTATGAACTTAAATCTCCGCAGCGGCATCAGGGCTTATACAGCCAGACTAATCGCGGAAAAATCATCGCCGAATTTAACATCGCAGGCTTTTGTCGCCGGTCTTTTCGCTGACATAGGTCTGCTCGCTCTTGCGCAGCTTTTCAGCAAGAGTATCGAAATGCTCTTTGAAGAGGCAAAAGGGCAGAGAAGTTCGCTGCTTGAACTTGAAAATCAGCATTTGGGCAACACGGATAACGCCCTTTCAAATCAACTGCTGACAAAGCTGCAATTCCCCGCCGCCATCGCCGAGGCCGTCTGGCTCGCTCCGAAAGCGACCAATGACTTAATCGCGAAACTGCCAAATGGAAAACTCATCGCGATTGTTCGACTGGCTGAAATTTTGAGCAGCCCGACGATTACAGACGACATTTCATATTTTGCCAAACATTTATTCCTAACGGATTCCGATATAAGTCAGATTAGGCAGAAGGCCGCCGACCGTCACACTCAAATCGGCAAACTCTTCAGCCCGGAAAAAGCCAACCGACACGCATATCTCGAAGCGATAAAAAATATTTATTTGAAGCAGCTTTCCGCCGAGACCGGCGAAGATAATTTTACGCAGTTTGCGCAAAAATTTATCGATGTCTTCCTGCCGAATTCGCCGCTGTCGGAGGCGACTGAAGCAGCGGCAAAAATTTTCGCAGAATCCTTTCTCGTTCAAAAACTTTGCGTTTTCACGGCCGATACGGCTAATGCCGATTTGATTTTATCTTATGTAATCGACGGCTCATCGGCAAGGTCGGTGCTTATAAATTCACCCGATGGCTTTTCAATCGCCGATGCCGAGAAAGACGATTTCGCCGGCTGGCTGTTTGAACAAATTGGAATTGAAAGCGAAAAAAGCTATTATATCCCCATCAAAAACGCCTGCCAAACCGTTGCGGGAATAATCCTTGACGGCCCGATGCCCGACAAAAAGCTGCTCGACAAAATTACCTCGCTGCTCGGCGTGGTATTCGCTTTGGCAGGCGAAAACGCTCATCAAAAGCAAATTACGCAAATCACTCTTGATACCGCCGCCGTTTCGCAACCTGTTCAAATCGCCAAACCCCAGCCGATTGCACCTGTCCCCGCTGTACCGGCAGAAAAACAGGACATAACTCAAATCGCCGCAGAGCTTGCCGCTGGAGCCGCACACGAATTGAACAATCCGCTTGCCGTGATTTCCGGCAGAGCGCAAATGCTTATTGCCGGTGAGTCTGACGAAACAAGGCAGCAGATATTAAGTCAGATTGTCGAAAAGACAAAGGACATAGAAGAAATTATCAGCCAGTTGATGTGTTATGCCCGGCCGCCTGTCGCGCAGATTCGCACGGTCTCGCCGTTCATCGTAATTAACAACTGCCTTGAAAAAGTCAACGCCCGTTACCTTTCCGAGCCGATTGACATTCACATCGAGAACATTGAAAACCTCGGCGATATCGAAGTCGATGCCGAGCAGGTTGCCGAGTCGCTCGCCCAGCTTATTTATAATGCGCTGGAATCCTACGAAAGCGGCAACGGCCCGGTTCAAATCACCGGCGAAGAAAACGCACAAAGCGTCGAAATTACAATCAGAGATTACGGCTACGGAATGAGCGAGGAAACTCTGGTCAAAGCTGCCGAGCCATTCTTCTCCGACAAACCCGCAGGCAGACAGCGCGGAATGGGACTCTCCATCGCGGCAGGCCTGCTGAAAAACAACAACTGCACAATCAAAATAGAAAGCCAGCCCGACGCAGGCACAACTATACGGCTGACTCTGCCGAGAGCATCTTGAAATCTCTAACAAACAGAAATCGTCGCAGAATCAAAAATCCTAAATCCTAATATCGAAATTCTAAACAAATATAAATTACCAAAATTCAAATGGCCAAAACTTGCGAATTTGGCGTTTTTAGAAAAAACAGCGTGGGCTAAAGCCCACCCTACAAAACTGGATTCCCGCTTTCGCGGGAATGACAAGTCGTAATTGACACTTGGCTAAAGTATTACAAAAATTCTTACTTCCTTATTTCTTTTCTTCCTTTCTTCTTTTTCCACACAAGTCCGAAAATTCCTCAACCGCCGCCGCGGCCTATTCATAAGACCTATAAAATCGCATTATTCACACTATCAAAGCGTATTTATAGAACTTTCGCCTTCAATCGCAATTCCTCTAAACCATCACTTTGTCTATGCCGAAGTTAGGAGCGAACAATAGGCTCTTTGGAGATACACTGTTGAAAGAACAAAGAAACGCAAGAGTAAAGCAGCTTGTAAGGGCGCTTAACAGAGTACGGAGGATTCAGAAGCAGAAAATCGATATCCTCTGCAATGATATTCTAAAGGCACATGGCGAATTTATAAATCATCTGAAAAATTTCAGATTCGCCGCTGACTTTTTTGAAAATCTTCTCGAAGCGACCACACCCGACAGCCTCGCGCGCTGCGCAGGGGAATTTCTAACCGAAAATATAGAAGATTGCAGCGTTGCTGTGGTTTTCATAACAGCGTCAGTACCGGAAATCCATTTTTACTCGCACAATTCGCATCTTGAAGACATACCATCGCAATTAAGCCCCTGCCTGACAGCCAAAATGGTCGAAGCAGTCTGCCACAGCAGCCGGGTATGCGACAGCAACGACCTTTGTGAAATGGAATTTTTCGCAGGCCCCGCTGTCCTGAAAAAAATATCCTTAGCAGCAATAGGTTTGAATAACTCCGGCCCGGCATTGGGAATGCTCTTGCTTTATCGCCCCGCCGATTGTCCTTTTAGCAAAACCGAACTTACGCAGGTCTCTTCAATAACCAAAGGCCTCTCAACAGCCGTCAAAGCTATGCACGGCAAAACAACCTGCGATAACTACGCGTAAAGAAAATTAAATATCAAAAATAAAAAATCAAAACTTGTCCCCGCGAAGGCGGGGATTGAGGAACTCGGCCTAAAGGCCGAAATTTTCATATTATAAACTTTCCTTTATCGTAGATTACTTCGCCATCGGCGATAATCTGTCCATCGTTCATATCGGCGAGCAAATCCCAGTGAATCGCAGATTCGTTTGTTCCACCTGTTTCGGGATATGCCGCTCCCAGAGCCATATGAATCGTGCCGCCCATTTTTTCGTCAAACAACATATTCTTTGTAAATTTGTTCACTCTTGAATTTGTCCCGATAGCCACTTCGCCAAATCGTCTCGCACCGGGAATTTCCAGAACCTTATTCAAAAGCTCCTGCCCCTTGCCGGCAGCACCCTTTACAACCTGACCGTCTGCAATTTCCAATCGAATGTCCTCGATTTCCTGCCCCATAAAAATTCCCGGATACGAAAATCGCACAACGCCACTGACGGAATCCTCCAGCGGAGCCGTAAAAACTTCGCCGCTGGGCATATTATTTTTGCCCGATGAGTTAATCCATTTCTTGCCCTGTGTACTGAATTTTACATCAATACCATTCCCCTTATATTGTATCTGTGTTTTGCTGTTGAGAATATCGACAAATTTTTGCTGGTCTTTTTCGAGTTTTTCCCAGCAGGCAATTGGGTCGTTCTCATACAAAAAACAGCAGTTATAGACAAAATCAGCATATTCAGCCTGGCTCATTCCGCATTCCTGCGCCTCTGAATTTGTCGGAAAAACGCACAGCGTCCAGCGCAGTTCATCGTTGGCCGCCCTTTGCATAAACAATTTATTTATTTCCGCTCTTGCCGCGCTGCATTTTTGTTTTTTCGCGGCATCGACGTTCTGCAATTCTTTCACATTGAACGGAGCGATTATATTCAAAACAGCATCGTATTTTTCATAGACGTACCTGCTCAATGGCGAAATATATTCAAGCTGCGCATCGGTTGCGGCATCATAGAAAATCTTTTCCGTGCCGTTGAGCGAGATTTTAAATTCCGGAAACGCTCCCGCCGCAAGAGCGTTTGCATAAACCTCTTTGAGCAGTTCTTCAGCCAGATAACTGGAATTTATCAGCAGCCTGTCGCCCTTTTTGATGCCAAGCGAATACTCAACAAGTAATTTCGCGTATTTTTTAATAATATCGTTTGTTGCCATAAAATTTTCCCTTGTAAAAACAGCCTTTGGAACGGAGAATATACCGCTTTAAAGGTTTTATTTCAATATGATAAATGTTTTTATAAATTCGTTCAGCGTAACTTTTGGGGCTTTGTTGCAGATTCTGCTCGTCTCTGTCGCCGGCGGAGTTCTAATCCGCAAAAAAGTCATAACGCAGGAACATCTAAAATCGCTCTCAACGGTCGTTGTCCGCGTGCTGCTGCCGTGTATGACGTTTTCAAACATCGTCCGAAATTTCAATCCTGCCCAGTTCAGAATCTGGCCGCTTGTGCCGTTAGTCGCTATTTTAACCATCAGTCTGGGTCTGCTGGCGGCAATAACGCTGTTCTGGCCGAATTTAAAGATGAACAAACATCACTTTGCAACAGCCTCTCTGCAAAACGCAGGTTATCTTATTCTGCCTCTCGGCAAAATCCTCTACCCGGAGCAATTCGACGAGTTCGCGATGTATTGCTTCCTTTATATTCTCGGTATGAGCCCGCTGCTCTGGTCGCTGGGCAAGTATTTAATAAGTTCGGGCGAAGACGAAAAAATTTCCTTCTGCGGTCTGCTCACCCCGCCGCTTGTCGCCTGTATCGGCGCGATTGTGATAGTCCTGGTAAAAATACAATTCTTAATACCGAATATCGTCCTCGATTCATCAGAATTGATAGGTTCTGCCACTGTTCCGATTGCGACATTTGTTCTCGGCGCGGTTCTCGGCAGCATTTCATTCAACATAAAATCGCACGTTTTTGATGCCGCCAAAGTCCTGTTCGTGCGTTTGATTTTTGTGCCGATTTGCACAATTGCCGTCCTTATGCTCACGGGTTTGCATCACAACTATCCGCTTTTGTGCAATCTGTTTGTTTTGCAGTCGTCATCATCGCCGGCAACCGGATTGATTTTGCAGGTCAAACACTATGGCGGCAACGAAGAAGAAGTCGGCTCAATTCTGATGCTCTCTTATATCGCCTGTATTTTCACGATTCCCCTGTGGCTGGCCGTCTGGACAATGCTGATAAAGTAGTTTTGATACCGGGCGAATTTGGAATCAGCGAGCAAGCAGCCAAAAGACTAATGCCGCCGCGATGAGGCGATAGATGCCGAATGGGGTCAATCCGTGATGTGTGAGCCATTTAACAAAACCCTTAACGGCCAAAGCCGCGACGACGCCGCTGACGACGAGACCGACGACTATGCCGTCGATGCCGGCAATTTGCGTCAGAACATCCCAATGCTTAATAGCCGAAACGGTCGTTGCACCCATCAGGGTCGGAAGAGCCAATAGAAAACTGAATTCCGCGGCGGCGAGCATATCAAGACCAACCAGAAGCCCGGCAAGAATTGTTATCATACTGCGGCTTGTGCCGGGCCACATCGCAAGAACCTGGGCGATGCCGATAATTAGAGCCTGACGGAAAGTTACCATATCGAGGTCGCGGATTCGGCCTGTTGATTTATCTTTGCGATAGAAGTATTCAACGACAATCATAACAACGCCGCCGACGGCCAATGCCCACGCTACCGGCACCGGGCCGAACAGATAGGCTTCGATAGTTTCATCTAAAGGTAGCCCGATGATTACGGCGGGCAGAAACGCAACAACAAGAAGACCGAGAAGTTTTAAGCCTTTTGGGTTTTTGCCGAGAAGTCCGGCGCACATCTGGCCGATACGATTTCGATAAAGGCCGACAACGGCGAGAATTGCGCCGAGCTGGATGACGATGTCAAAAGAGTTGAGAGCCTCCATTTTGTCTTTATCTATGAGTTTTCCGAAAATGCCCGTCTTGTCGCTGTAATGGATGAGATTCATAAAATGGCCTGCAAGAATGAGATGGCCGGTCGAAGATACAGGCAGGTATTCGGTGATGCCTTCAACAACGCCAAGAATGGCGGCCTGGGCGAGGGTAAGTTTTTCCGTTTGCAATTCCGGCTGTACCATACCGCTTTGAAGCTCGCCCTGTTTTCTGGCATCCTGTTCAGACACAGCGGCAATGACAATTCCGGATACTGCGACAAAAAAAACAATTAAAAACAGGAGACGGCGTTTCATAGTATTTCTTATCCATTAGAAAAACAATTTTATGGAATAATAAACCGAACGAGGGGTTTTTGAAAGTTAAAAAATTAAATCAGTTCCATTGCTCTGGGCAGGATATTTTCGACTTTGTCGTCCTGCTGAACTTCAAGCCAATTGACATTCTTAAATGTTTTAAACCACGTTCGCTGTGCCTTGGCAAATTTTCGGGTATTTATCTTTATCTGCTCAATGGTTTTTTCAAGCGTTTCATTGCCTTTTAAATGTTCGATGGTCTCGGCGTAGCCGATAGCGCTGGCAGCCTGTTTGCTCATTGGTTTTTCCTCGGCCAGCAGGTTTTTTACTTCGTCAACCAAACCAAGCTCGAACATTTTTTTGACGCGGGCATTTATTCGGCTGCTTGCGTCGGTTTTCTCGCGTGCAAGGCCAAGCAGCTTCCATTTGTCGTTTGGCTGCGGTTTATCGAACTGCTGCTGAAAATTAGAAATCGGTTTTCCGGTGAGCCGATAAACTTCCAAAGCTCGAATTATGCGTTTCTCGTCATTTGCGTGTATTCGCTCGGCGGCCTGCGGGTCAACGGCAGTTAGTTGTTTGTGAAGTTCGCCCAGCGATGTTTGGGCGATTTGTTCTTTGAGTTGGGTTCGGATTTGTTCGTTTGTGCCGGGGCCATCGAACAGGCCGAACAGCATAGCCTTTATGTACATCGCGCTTCCACCGACCGCGATGATGGATTTTCCTTTGGCTTCTATCTTTTCGACGGCGTTGTTCATAAGCTGCAAAAATACGTCCACGCTGAACGATTCGCTCGGCTCGACAACGTCAATAAGGTGATAATTGAGCTGCTTTTGCTGCTCTTTGGAAGGTTTTGCTGTGCCGATGTCCATTCGTCTATAAACCTTCATCGAGTCGATACTTATGATTTCAGCATCGATTTTTTTCGCCAGTTCGAAGGCCAATTTTGCCTTGCCGCCAGCGGTTACGCCCAGAATTAAAATCCTTTGTTTGTCCACAATTAAATTTGACTGTATGTTGGTCGGAAAATATGTATAATAACCGATTCACAAAAAAACTCCAT
>MHXU01000139.1 GCA_001824555.1 Planctomycetes bacterium GWC2_45_44 | reverse complement strand
AGAATACGATGCTCATTTAAAGGAAAGAAAACTTATGCGAATACCAATAACCAAATACGGCCTGCCGCAGGTTGCGGTTTATCCGGGCTTATGTGCCTTAATAATGGCGGCTTTTGCTGCCGGTGCGGTCAAAATACCAGCTTTATGGGTTGTAGTCGCGATTTTCGGAATAATTTTAATTTGGGCATTGTCATTTTTTCGCGACCCAAAACGCGACATTCCGACCGATGAGAAACTCCTCCTTTCGCCCGCTGACGGCACGGTATCCGACATAGAAGACGTGGACGAGCCGAGCTTTATAGGCGGAAAAGCCAAACGAATCGGCATATTTTTGAGTGTTTTTAACGTCCACATCAATCGTACTCCCTGCAAAGTGAGAATCGAAAGCATTACTTACCGTCCGGGCAAATTCATAAACGCTATGAATAAAAACTGCGGTAAAGTCAATGAATCAAACGACATAGCAATGACTCGCCTGCCCGCTCCGAGCGAAAAACTCCTCGTCCGGCAGATAAGCGGCGCAATTGCCCGCAGAATTGTCTGCGATGCCGAGCGTGGGCAGGAATTTACTGGCGGAGCTATCTTCGGAATGATAAAATTCGGCTCAAGAACCGAGCTTTACCTGCCCGCCGGGAGCCAGGCAAAAATCAAAATCAAAATTGGCGATAAGGTAAATGCGGGTATTACGGTACTTGCCCAATATGAATGAGCCAATGGAAAAATCAGAGTACAAAAAACGAAGCCTCCTGCGGAATGTCCGCAAGCACAGGCTGAAGTACATCACCATTCTGCCATCACTTATCACCTTAATCAACGGTGTTTGCGGATTCGCGTCGATAGTCTTCGCGGCCAAAGCCGGTCAGATTGACAATTCGGGTCTAAACGTATATCAGAGCCAGTTTCCATTTCTGTCGATGGCGGGCTATATGATATTTTGGGCGATGATAGCCGATATGCTCGACGGGCACGTCGCTCGAATAAGCCACAGCACAAGCAGTTTCGGCGGCCAGCTTGACAGCCTTTGCGATGCAATCAGTTTCGGCGTGGCGCCGGCGTTTTTAATGCTCCGCGTTGTGGAAACAAGAGTGAGTTTTCATCCGACGTTTGACGTTTTTGTGTATCGTTTTCTCTGGCTCACCGCGGCAATATATATAAGCTGCGCGGTGATACGATTGGCCAGATTCAACGTCGAAAACGAAGAGGACGAATCGAATCATTCGAGTTTTACAGGCCTGCCGTCGCCTGCCGCGGCGGGCGTAGTCGCCAGTCTTGTCGTTCTCAATCACTATCTCATTACAGAGCTGAATTTGAGCCATAGTATTTTGTCGAGCGTAGGCAACAACATAATTATCGGAGTTTTGCCTTTTGCCGCTCTGGCAGCGGCGATTTTAATGGTTACTCGAATTACTTATCCGCACTTTGTGAACGCCTTTCTCCGCGGAAAAAAACCATTCGCGTATCTGTTCTGGACGATGGCTATTCTCGTTATATTCGTTTTCAGTCTTGAGGTTGCGCTTGCTCTGGTGTTCTGCGGTTTTGCCGCCAGCGGCGTTATAAGATGGCTCTATATGCGTTTTGTTATGCATAAAACCGTATCCGATGATGCTGAAGAACCGCCCGTGATTACGATTTCGCAATGAAGAAGAGAAGCAAAGAAATAAGGAAGTAAGGCAGTCTTGGAAAATGAAATTATAGATTTTCACACTCACGCGTTCAGCGACGACCTTGCGCCGAAAGCTATGAAAGCATTGAGCAGCGGCTGTCCTGATTTGCCTTATTATCTTGACGGCACGGTCAAACAACTGCTCGAATCAATGGACAAAGCGGGCATAAGCAAGAGCGTAATCTGCTCCATCGCAACCAAGCCAAAACAGTTTGCTCCCATATTCGACTGGTCGATTGCGATTCAATCCGACAGAATCATTCCTCTTGCCTCGGTGCATCCGTTGGACGAGCAGAGAGATGAACACATCAAACAGGTAAAGGACGCAGGCCTGAAGGGCTTAAAGCTGCATCCGTACTATCAGGATTTTTACGTTGATGAAGATAATATGCTCAAATACTACGAGCAGGTCTGCAAACACGACCTTGTTCTTACTGTACATACGGGCTACGATGTCGCGTTTCCATATATCAGAAGAGCAGAGCCGGCGAGGATTTTAAACGCTCTGAAACACTTCCCGCAGCTTAAATTTGTAACCACGCACCTCGGCGCCTGGCAGATGTGGGACGAAGTCGAAAACGAACTGCTCGGCAAAAATGTCTATATCGAAATATCTTTCGCTCTGGAATACCTGTCCGAAAAAAGAGCGAAGCAGATTCTCGAAAACCACCCGGAAGATTATATCCTGTTCGGCTCGGACAGCCCCTGGACAGACCAGAGGCAAACGCTTAATTTATTAAACAAACTTAAACTAAGCCCCGAAAGAATGGGAAAAATTCTTTCCGCAAACGCGAAAAATTTATTGCATTTTTGATATTTTTCATTGACACGCAATATAGGACGTTGGTATTATCATAATTGAGGCTTCGGGGAATTCAGCTTTCAATCTAATCCCCGAAGAAATTCTATAATTAAAAAAAGTGAGGCTTTTTATAAACTAAATACCAAAAACTAAATACTAATTTAAATTTGAAATCACTGAGATTTCAGACGTTCTACCGTAAATCGCGAGTTTATAGTTTCAGGAACGTATGGAGGCTCGGTGCTTCTTGTTTTAAAGAAGCACCGTTTGCTTTTACGTCCTGAAAGGTTCTCGCGAACCTTCGGTAGGCGTGAATTGCTGCGGTGCTTTTTTTGTGCCGTTGCAAAGTTATAACTCATTTTGAGGAAAGAGGTAATGACTAAACTGTGCAAAAATGCGAAGAAATGTCTTGTTTCAGGCTTTACTTGATGGTACAATGCTATAAGAAGGACGAAATCACAGCCTATGATAATTTTAAAAAAAAGGAGTATGAAGTATGAAAAAGTGTGTGTTAAAATTTGTTTTTGCAGTTTTGGTTTTGTTGATACCGGCACTATGCCAAGCCATGACCTTTACTGATGATGGCACGATTGGACCGGGTTATAATGAATCTACCGAGATAAGAAATTTAGCAACTGTGGGTATGACTGGCGGGAATTCTTCCAATGTTTGGATTCGAGATTACGGCACAATGAATTTTTCAGGCGGCACTGTAAGCCATGTACGAGTTGAGAATGTTGGTACGATGAATCTTCTTAGTAGCAGCTTTAGAGATATCGAATTGCGTAATTCGGCCAATTTTAATATTGATGGTGGGCAATTTGAAGGACGCATTGCTACTTGGGATTCAAGTACAATAAATATCAACAGTGGCTATGTTCAACAAGGATGGCTTGAGAGCGTAAATTATACAGTTGCTAATTTTTATGGAGGCGATACAGCTTGGAATTTTTTAACCCTGCGAGATTATGCGATAGCTAATATTCGTGGAGGGAATATTCACTTCACCAGTTTTGATTTGCATGGATTTGCTTCATTGAACGTATTTGGGGGACAAATTGCCCTCGATATTCCTGTTAGTTTATTTTTACGAGACTCCGTAACTCTCAACATTTATGGGGGGGGGAGTGCAATTCTGTCTAACGGTTTTTACTTAGAGGATAATTCACAGATAAATGTTTATTACTCAAGTATTATCTACAACGAACCAGGCAAATGCGGCCCCCCTATTCTCGGTTATAGGTTAATAGATGGCAGCGGATTTTTGCTTAACCAGTTTACTCAAACAGAAATATCACAAATCAATTTTATACCGGAGCCTATGAGTTTATTACTTTTCGGTTTTGGTTTGCTGGCGTTAAGAAAATCAAAAAAATAACGAGGATTCAATAACCTCATCAATTTCAAAGGAGATTTTATTATGAAGTCGCGCATTTTTTCTGTAATTTTATCGGTCTTTCTATTTACTCAAATCAGCTTTGCCCAGTTATGTTCCGTTTTAAAAGATGCTCATATTGGGGAGGAACACACGCTTGCCATTGATGAAAATAATAATCTTTGGGCATGTGGAGGCGGCGGATATGCGAGGGGGCTCGGCGTTGTATCGGGTAATATTTTATCCCTCCAACGTGTACTTGATGGTGATGTGAACACTGCATCTGGTTACCTTGAAAATGTTGTCAGCTTTGATGCCGGCTGGGAGCATTCCTTGGTTGCAACATCAGATGGTTTTTGCTGGTCGTTTGGCCATGACAGTTATGGAAAATTGGGAAACGGCTCAAACGAGAGTGATTCCAGTGTACCTGTAAAAGTTCACGGCCTGAATGATGACCCCAATGGCATCCGACATATCGTAAAAGTTTCTGCGGGCAGAAGCGGCCAGCATAGTTTAGTGATAGATTCTAATGGTTATCCCCTTGCTTGGGGGCGAAACGACTCATCTCAATGTGCCTCTGAAGATACAAATAGTTCGGTTCAATTTCCCCATCTGGTCGTTGATAGTTGCGATCAGACCGTCGGTGTGTATCTTGGCGATGAAGCGTTTATAGTTGATGTTGAGGCAGGAGTTAGTCATTCACTTGCGCTTTCAGACGAAGGCTTTGTGTACGAATGGGGTGATAGTATATACGCATTTCCTCATAAAGTACGCGGTGAAAATGGCACAGGCTTCCTTTCAAACATCATCGACATTGCCACCTGTGGCTGTTCACTTGCGGTGGATTCAAATCACAATGTTTGGTATTGGTACACCGGCGGTAATCCGACAAAAGTTACTGATGGTGATATGCAGACCCAATCTGGTTATCTTGAAAACATTGTCAAAGTTGCCGCAGGTTACGGTTTTTGTGCTGCTATAGATGCCAATGGCAATGCCTGGGAGTGGAATGCGGGCAGCGGCTCGCCGAAAAAAATTACTAATGGTCAGCAGATTTCATCTTCAGGATACCTCGAAGATATTATTGCCCTCGATGTCGGCTACTACGACCAAAGGATTGCTATCGACAGCTATGGTCGCGGATGGGGCTGGGGCAGTAATCGTGGCGGTGCTTTAGGTATAGGCGATGATAGTACCCCAACCGAGCCAGCCGAAATGCTCTGTGCTGAAATTTCGCCATCAGTCGAACTTTCATTGAGTTATGAGATACAAGGCAGTGAGCCTAATTGCGCACAGCCGTTTATCGGCTATGGTGTTGAAAATAATTATCTTGTCTTTGAAATTTATTACGCTAATCCAATCACAGATGCCAACGACCCAAATTATGTCGGCACAATTTCCGATGTAAATATAATCAACGAACTGCCGCTGGAGACAACTTATTATTCATCCGACCCCTGCGGCATGTACAATTCTACCTCTCGCACAGTAACGTGGCATATCGGCGACCTCTCGCCGGGCGAAGATGGGATTCTTACTCTTACCGTCAAGGTGAACGAATACGCCAAGCCCTGCGGCGAAATTATAAACTTCTGCCAATTGACGGCTGACAGCTATTATGCTTATGATGATGTCAATGTGCCTGTCTGTCCGTATGGTGGAGAAATTATTTTTGTTAATGACGATGCCAACGGTTTTGATAATGGCACAGACTGGCAAAATGCTTATACGGACTTGCAAAATGCGCTTTCACAGGCACGAAGCAACTGCACAGAAATAACCGCCATTTGGATTGCGGGAGGTACATATAAACCCGTCGAAACTACCGGCACAAATTATCAATACGAAACTTTTGAACTCGTTGACAGCGTTGCTTTAATGGGGCATTTTGCCGGCGATGAAAGCAGTTCTGACCAAAGAAATTTTGCCGATGCAAATAATGAAACAATCCTCAATGGTCGAATCGGAACTAATTACTACGATGCGGTTTATTATGTTCTCAAGGCAGAAAATATAACCGCCGGTCTTGTTGATGGTTTTACAATCAAAAACGCTTACCAATACGGTATGTTTATGGACAATGCCGCTATTGGAATTGCTAACTGCAAATTTAGCAATAATTACAGTTATGGTGTTTATGCTGGTAATTATTCGTATCCAGATATTCACAATTGCCTGTTTATGGACAACTCAAGTTATTCTGTTTATGCAACTACCTCTCAGCCGGACATAAGCTACTGTGTTTTTGATGGCAATGATACCACCTCTTACGGCCTTTACATTGCCAGTTATTCTGTCTCGAATATAACAAACTCTGATTTTCAGAATCATAACTCTGGTGCAGTCTATGGAGGCAATGCGACGATAAATGTCAGTGATTGCAATCTGTCTCTAAACGGCACTGCAATAAGCGGCTCCTCTGGAACAGTAACCATAAGCAATTGCAGCTTGTCTGAAAACAGTACTGCAATACAGAGTTCATCGGCCACATTGAATGTAAGCGATTGCAACTTGTACTCAAATTACTATGCGATACAAGGATATTCAGGGACGGCAGATATTGAAAACTGCAAATTGTTCCAAAACAATTATTACGGCATTGAAGGCTCTGATCTGAATCTAACTGTTAAACATACTATCTTTGAGGATAACGCTGAAAATGGGATTAGACTTAGTTCCGGTTGTAACCTTGATATTCAAAACAGCGTTGTTAGAAATTCCGGCAGTCAGGGCATTTATCTTACGCAAAATTCCAGCACTCAAATAATAAACAACTGGATTAACAACAATGGCGATGCGGGCATATACCTTGAATATCAGGTTGGAATCCCGCTGATAAGAAATAACACCATTTACGATAATGCTACTTTCGGCATTGAACGCAATTCAACCGGTGCAGAACCGAATATTCTTAACTGCATAATTTTCGGCAATGACACAAACGATATTTACAGACCAAGCGGAACATTCAGCAAGGTCAAATACTGCCTGCTCCAGAGAACCTACACCGGCACAGGCAACATCACCGGCGACCCTTGTTTTGCGAATCCATCAAACGAAAATGATTTACATATCGCAAAAGAATCTATCTGCAAAGACGCAGGTTATCTGTACGGCGTATATGGCGAAAATGAAACCGACATTGACGGCGAAGCCCGTGTGAAAAATGGCAGAATCGAAATTGGCGGTGATGAATGTTACATTTCACCCGCTGATTATGACGATAGCGGAATCGTGAACTTTTTGGATTATGCGCCCTTTGCAAATAACTGGCAAACCACAAACGCTAATATCAGCCTCGACGATGATAACGATGTCGATGTTTGCGATTTGGCGTTATTCTGCGAAGATTGGCTCTGGCAGAATGCGACAGAAACCACCGGCTGGATGTTATGGACTGCCGGCCAGGAAGAAATGATGATAATGTCAATGCCGTCCGAATCAACGACGATTGAAACTTCACTGATGCTCTCAACTGCTGCGGAAAGTATTGCCAAACAACCTAACCGGCTAAAAACAAAATTCCAAAAATTTTATGACATCACGCCGACCACAACAATTTCCGCAAAACAGCGTGAATTGGAATCATTGAAAGCCCAGCGTGCGGAAAGGATAGCCCCATCCAAAGCTATTGAACCTATGAGCTTATCAAGCAACTTGGCGATAGAATCCGCCGAATCTGTCGAACCCATTGAAGATGTTTTCGATGTGAATGAAACTCTCGATTGGCTTGATGATTTATGGACTTCCGGCGAACTGGCAGGCTCAATGACCGAGTCTGAATTTGAGACTTTTAGAAATTCCATCGAAAATTATGAAGAATAGAATTTTTTCAGGTTTGAACTTTAAAGGCCGGTTTTACACCGGCCTTTTTTTGTGTTTTTTCCTATCTTCTATCCCCTAAACCCTACCCCTATACCCTCTTTTCAAAACTTCTCAAAATCGTATCAAAACTTGCAAAAACTCAACGATTTTTGACGAAAATCGTTCAAAATTCGTTCAAAATTTGAATTTTTTTGAAGAAATTTTACAAAATTTGCAAAAAACTTGCGCGTTTGGCTGATTTCTGACATCTAAAGTCTAACATCTTTTTGCCATAACTCCTTTATTTTAGATTCTCTACTGTTCTATCCCACAATTTATTTATTGCAGTTATAACTTGACAGTATCCAGAGAATCGTGATAGAATCGGGGCGTTCTTTTCGAGAAGCTGTAAGGCCGGTAAAGGAAGCTAAAGCGGATGCTTTTACGGTTTTTTTCCGCAGATTGCATAAGCGGTACTTTATTGCCTGATGGGTTGTTGAGCCTGCCTGACAGACCTGGCATTTGATGCCGGGGCTGTGCTCGTGTGCTTGTTGTTTTTGAGTGGGCAAAAAGTATCCGCAGAATGTGCAACGAACAGCAGAAGTTGCGTTGTAACCAAGGCTGACCGATTATTTGCGGTGCAGCCTTTTTTTATGCGCGTAAATCCTTTGCAGCAAATAGCTAATAGCCGACAGCGAGCGGCAGGCAGTCAATAAACAACGGCCAAATTTAGAAAAAAAATGCTGAATTTCGTCAGATTTGCTTTATAATTAAGAGTATCTATGGCATAAGTATTCGTAATATGTTATAATGCTGGTTTCATAATTTTGAAGCCTTTGTGAATGATTTTACGAAAATGGAGCAGTTAAAAGATGCCGACATCAAAGCCTGTCTGGGCGATCGACATAGGAAATAATTCGCTTAAAGCCCTTCGGCTTGTGCAAAATGGCGATAAAATCGAAGTAATCGGACTCGATTACATCGAACATCCCAAAGTTCTTTCCGCCGAGGGGGTGAGCGAAGAGGAAAAAGAGCAGGTTATCCGCACCAGCCTTAATACGTTTGTCGGGAGAAACGAGTTAGGCAAAGACCCCATCGCAATAGCTGTGCCGGGGCAGACGAGTTTCGCCAGATTCATAAAATTGCCGCCTGTTGACCCCAAGAGAGTTCCTGAAATAGTAAAATTTGAAGCGATACAGCAGATTCCATTCGATATAAACGAAGTCGAATGGGACTGGCAGCTTATGGAAAAACCCGACAGTCCTGATACCGAGGTCGGTATTTTCGCCATCAAAAACGAGCTTGTCGGAAGGTATCTTGAAAATTTCGCCGCTGAAAATCTCCGTGTAAGCGTAGTGCAGATGTCTCCGGTCGCCTTGTACAATTACGCGTGGTTCGACAGAAACGACCTTGACGAGGCGGAGAAAAAAGCGGTCGTACTTCTCGATATGGGCGCGGACAACACCAACCTTGTCGTATGCACAAAATTCGGCGTCTGGCAGCGATGTATTCCGCTTGGCGGAAACAACTTCACAAAAGCGGTTTCAGAGGCGTTCAAGCTGCCGTTTGAAAAGGCCGAGAAGCTCAAACGCGGCGCTCCTATGAGCAAATACGCCAGGCAGATATTCCACGCGATGAAGCCTGTGTTCTCCGATTTCGGCACGGAAATTCAGCGTTCGCTGGGCTATTACACCAACAGCCATAAAAATACGGCGTTTATCAAAACGGTGCTGTTAGGCGGCGGTTTCAAAATGCAGGGACTCAATAAATATCTCCAGCAGACGACGCAGCTTGCCGCGACAAGGCCGGACGCGTTCGAGAAACTTACGTCGTCGGCAAATATCTCCAGCGCAAAACTTCACGAAAACATTTCGGACTTCGCCATTGCTTACGGGCTTGGCATTCAGGCTCTTGGTCGGGGGAAAATAGAAAGCAATCTGCTGCCTGCCAAAATCGCAAGAACAATGCTATGGGCGCAAAAGAGCAAATTCTTTATCATAGCGGCAATTATATTAGTGGCGGTATCTCTGCTGGCGTTTTTGCGGACGAATATGGATTTGAAGGCGTACAATGGAAGAGAACCGCTGAAATACAGACAGGAAACCCAGCAGATATTGGACAAAGCCAGAGATGCCGGGAGTAAGTTAAGCTCTGAAACAGCAAGGGGCTCCGGCTACGATACTATTATTAAGGAATATACGGACTTTTTCAAATATCGCGATGTCGTGCCGCTTCTGCACGAAATACTATTCAAAACGCTGCCCAGCGCAGAGAACAATCCTGCGCAAAAGGAACTCTACGCAGCTTACGCGGTCGGCGAAGTAGATAAAATAAAACTTATACCGAGGCCGGAAAGAAAACAGATATTCATTACGAGCATAGGTATAAATTTCTCCGACAGCCTCGCTGCCGCTCCGCTTGAAATCGCCAAACTTGATTCTTCCGCCAGGTCGGCGGCTTCTTACAGCAGTACTACTACCCGCGGCGGAATGGGCGCCGGAGGAATGGGAATGCCGGGTATGGGTATGCCCGGAATGGGTATGCCGGGTATGGGAATGCCCGGAGGCGAAGACAGGGCATTCAGACTACCAACGCAAAGACAGACGACTATGCCCGATGCGACATCGCAGGAAACTTCGGCCGATGGTGCCGGTTTTGTCGTTGTGATAGAAGGCTATTGTCCTTATGAGAAAATAGGCGAGCTTATGGATCCTGCCGGCGTTGGAAGCAATCGGGCCAAATGGGGCATAGCCACTAGGTTGATGAACCTCGACAAATTTTACGCCGGCGACGGAAACTGCCCGTTTGAACTTTTTGAGAAAAACAAAATACAACACTTCAAAATTGAGACCGGCGTGGTGGATTTGGACGACAAGCAGACGATGCCGAACAATATTGGCATCCTCGAAGACATTGTCAGAATTCCTGAAGAAGAAACCGCGGTTCAGGATACACGCGGCAGGTCCGCAGCGAGGACGGCGGCCGACAGCAGCGACAGAGTGCCAACCGAAACAGTTCTGCTCGACCCGCTTACGAAGGAAGAAATAAGCAAAACCTACGACCTCGACGAGAAAGGCAGAAAAAAACTCGATTCTTTCGGCAAGCCTATGTTTATCGAAAGGGATAAGTGGTTCAGAATCAAAGCCAAGATTCTGTGGAAGAATAGTCCGCCAAGTACGGCAGTCAGTAGTCAATAGCCAGTAGTTAGTAGAATTAGAGAAATGAAAAAAATAAGCGTCAATATAGACATAGCGAAAATTCTAAAGAAGAACATTGCGATAATTATCCCGGCAGCTATCGCGTTTGTGGCGGTTTTGCTGTTCATTCCGACGGCGATGATGCGCGGCAAGATAAGCGAGAACCTCGAACAAAGCCAAAGACTGGCACAAGAGGTCGATTCTACGCTTTATTCGGTCGTATCCGAAAAGCAGCACGAGTTAGTCAGGGCTTATGAAGACCTGCACGAACAGGATTCAAACGATATACATAATCTTGCGGTACAAACCACACAGCGGGAACTTTTGAGTTATAAAATCTTTCCCGAGCCGAACGAAACTTCATCGCAGATATTCAATGAGTTCAAGCAGGCTTATACCGCGGCGTTCGCAACGCTCATAAAGGATATGAACGCGCTGGACGCGCCTTCCGACGCGGAAATAAAAAAAGAAGCCGGAGCTTCGGGACAAAATATAGAACTTGGGGAAAGAGGCAGGACTACCTCCTCCGCTGCGGATAAAAGCAATACTCAAATTATCGATATTGTCTGCAAGAGAAGAGGCGAGGAAGTGCCAGTCTATGCCAATCCGCAGGTGTTCAGCGGATACGGATTCTGGGATGGCTGGGAGTATTTTGGAATGGAAAACGCCGTCAGGGACTGCTGGTACAGCCAGATGGCCTACTGGATACACAGCGATATTGTCGATTCAATAAACAGCATCAACAAGGGCTCGACATCCGTTTCGCAGTCTTCGGTAAAAAGACTTTTAGGCATTAGGTTTGAGAGCGCCGATGCAGCAAATGTCGGCAGCACGGGAACGGCAGGCTCGGTGAACGCGACGGAACTTCCGCAGTATGTCATACAGGGCGGCGGACAGCTCTGCAGTGCGTGGACAAAGAGAACCTCCGGCGAAAAAATAGATATTGTGCATTTCAGCGTCGCGGTTGTGATAAGAGCGAATGATGTTCTGAAATTTATGGATGCGCTGTGCAGCGAAAAAGAACATTATTTTGCCGGTTATGACGGCCAACTGGAACGACAGAAATTCAAACACAACCAGATTACGATACTGCAATCGAATATAGACTCGGTGGACAGACAAAACGCCGACCATTTAAGATACCGATATGGGCAGGATGCCGTCGTTCACCTTAATTTAATATGCGAGTACCTGTTTAATAGAGAAGGGTATGACGCGATAAAACCAAAGACCGTCGCCGCTCAACTAAACCCGACAGCCGGACCAAGCCAGCAGCAGGCGCAGCCAAGCCGACAAACGCCAAGAAGCGGAAAACGCGGCGGCCAAGCTCTTGACGGGTTCTAACACTGTATAATAAATAATTCAAACTGACCGAGGGTCAGTTTGAGAGTTTAAAATTTAAAGTTAAAAGTGCAAAATTGTGGAATCCCGACTTTGTCGGGATGGCTGTTTTTGTTGGATTTTTTTCACAAACGTTTATTTCAGAAAGAGTTATACTGGTTTTTAGCAATAAATTGGTCGATTTGAGTAAATAAAATATAAAAAAAACTATAACTGAATTACTGATAACTGAAAAATATGGGAAGAACAAAAAATAATTTAGTGGAATTGCTTTTAGATAAGGTGGTTTTGGGCGTTGCCGGAATAGCCGCGCTGCTGATACTGGTGTTTTTTGTCATCGGCAGTCCTAATGCCGCCGAGGTGAACGGGCAAAAATTATCGCCTGGGCAAATTGACAAAGCGATTGAGGAAAAGGCTCAAGGCATTCTGGGGCAGCTCAAAAAAGCCCCCGCCGACTCGAATGAATATAAATCTCAAAAGCCGGCTTATCTGGCCCTTATGAGCGATTCGATAAGCAACATTAAAACGGATATTGCATTCCCGAAAGCGCCGTATTCAACGGGAACGTTGACAGCGTCCAATCGTAAATATCGAGTGCCGAGCGTTGAGGATATAGCTAAACCCGCGATAGTTTCGGTGAAAATGGCCGCTTATGTACCAACGGAGGAGCTTAGCGAGTCGCTGACCTATGCAAACGCGGATACCAAGCTGGCTGATGCCGACCTTGTAACGGTAGAGTCGAGCATCGATGCGAAAAAATTATACAGCAGCTTCCGCCTGGCGTTCGCGGGCAAGAGCCTTCCGGAGGGCTGGAGAAACGAGCAGTACGCCAAACCTGTTTTTGCCGTCGTGGAACTTCAGCGCAGAACCGCCCAGTCAGACGGCGCGTGGGGACAATGGGAAACAGTTCCGCGAACAAAAATATGTCATCTGAAAAAAGCTCTGACGCTGCCGAAAAAAGCTGCGGAATATGAGATTCAGCTTTCGATCGTCCAATTCGCCAAACCGGAGATGATGTACGAAATCCTTCAGCCTGGGGTTTATGATAACGCCATACCAGCAGAACCGTGGCTCTGCCCATCGCTTTACAATGACAGAGCCAAAAGACTTGAAAAAGAGGACGCTGACAAAAAGAGACTCGAACTTGAAGCCGAGAAGGCCGAGAGACTCCGCGACAGAGAATCTCGCACTGCCGCCACGGCACGTCAGCCTGCTGCCCGCCAACCCGCCGGTGGCGGCGATATGGGGATGCCCGGAGGAATGGGCGGAATGGGCGCACCTGCCCCCGCACCGACAAGACCGCAGCAGCGGCAGCCTGTCGCTCCGGCAGCGAAACCAACTGCCGGCAGAACCCCTGCCAAGCCGGCTTCAACTGACACGGCAGCGGTCAATGAACTTGAGCTATTTAAGACGCTGACGCTCACCGAAACTTCCAAGCCTGAACAGATGGAAAAACTCGTATTCTGGGCGCACGACGACACGACCGTACCGGGCGAGAAATACCAATATCGAATAAGAATAGGAGTTTTCAATCCAATCGCCGGAAAAGGCTGGGGCAACGAAGAACAAAAAGAACTCAACGACCAGGCGGTGCTGTACAGCAATTTCAGCGAACCGACTGAAACGGTTGAAACCACCGAAAGACTTAAATTCTTCCCAACCAACGTAAGGGAAACGCAAAAAGGCGGCAATGTTGACAAGACAATCGAAATTAATGTCGCCCGATATACGCTGGGCAACTGGGTTACAAAAACTTTCAACGTCAAAAACGGCGAACAAATCGGCGGTATAGTCAACGCGGCGGAAACCAGATTGGCCAAGGTCAGCGAAGATATCGAAACTGTTGACCTGTCAACCGGCGCCGTTGTGGTGGACTGCCGAAGAGTCAGTCAATGGATAGGAACCGGAACATTGAGACAGAGAGAGTTCTACGAACTTATGTACGGTCTCGGCAACAATTCCATTCAAACCGTACCCATAGGTGAGCGATACTGGCCTGATGATATTGCAAAACTTTATAAAGAAATTACCCAGGCCGAGGAGACCGAACCGGTTGCGCTGCTCACGCGGGAACAGGCTAAAACCGGAAGCGGCAGCACGGGCAGACAAACCCCGGGCGGTGCAGAGCCGGGAATGGGAATGCCAGGGATGGGGATGCCAGGGATGGGAATGCCGGGGATGCCTATGCCAGGCGGGATGTAAAATCCAAATCAGAATATCGAATTTCATCGACAACAAGTGAAGTTTGCCGGTATAATCCGGTATTATGACAAAAGTTCCGGACAAAAACTCGCTTTTTTCAGACATTGAAAAGGCACAAATACTTTCAAACGCCCCGCTGGCGGCAAGGATGCGTCCCAAAAGCCTCGAAGAATTTGTCGGCCAGAGGGATTTTGTCGCACCTGATAAACTGCTCTATCGAATGCTCCAGGCGCAGACGCTAAGCAGTTTGATTTTTTACGGCCCGCCCGGCAGCGGAAAAACAAGCCTTGCGACCATTATCGCAAATGCCACGAACGCGAAATTTTTCTACATAAGCGCGCCTGCAGCAGGCGTAAGCGACATCAGAGAAATTCTTAGCAAAGCCAAAGACGAACTCCTGACACAGAAACGCAGGACAGTTCTTTTTATCGATGAAATCCATCGCTTCAATCGCGCACAGCAGGATGTTCTCTTAAACGATGTCGAAACGGGCGTAATTATTTTAATCGGCGCAACTACCGAGAATCCGTATTTCGCAGTCAACTCCCCCCTGCTCTCAAGAAGTACAATTTTTGAATTCAAGGCCATCGACAAAACCGACATCATAGAATTACTCAAGCGGGCTATCAAAGATAAAAAATACGGTCTGGGAACATTAGACATCAAGGCAACCGAACAGGCTCTGGAATATTTAGCCATTATGAGCGACGGCGACGCTCGAAGAGCGCTGGTTGCTCTTGAAACAGGCGTTTTGTCGCAAAAAAACGCAGGGCAGCAAACCATTAAATTCGACATCGACATCGCCAAAGAATCCATACAGCAAAAGGCGATTCAGTTCGACCCGACCGGCGACAGCCACTACGATTTGGCAAGCGCATTGCAGAAAAGTATGCGAGGCTCCGACCCGGACGCGACGGTTTATTGGTTGGCAAGGCTGATTGCAGGCGGGCAGGACCCGCGGTTTATCGCAAGGCGCATCGCAGTCTGCGCCGCTGAAGATGTCGGCAACGCAGACCCGACCGCTACGATTCTTGCCGCGGCGGCTATGCAGATTTCCGAATTAGTGGGATTTCCGGAGGCGCAACTGCCATTAGCCCAGGCGGCCATATATATAGCCTGCGCACCAAAATCAAACGCCTCGGCCAAAGCGATATGGTCGGCAATGAGCGATGTCAAAAACAAAAGGACGCTCGCAGTTCCAAAACACCTCAAAGATTCGCATTATGCCGGGGCAAAAAAACAGGGTTATGGGACACAGTACAAATACCCGCACGAGAACCCGGACGGCTTTGTGCCGCAGGAATATCTGCCCGGCAAAACAGACAAATACTACCGCCCTGTGCCGAGAGGCAGAGAAAAATTATTTATGGATTATTTACAAAGGCTCGATATTTTGATAGAACAGTCAAAAGCGAACCCTACGGAGATATAATAAATGGACAAACAGCAGCTTCGGCAGCAAATCAGGACGCTCCTGTGCAAAATGACTGACCAACAGAAATGTGAATCGAGTCAGAAAGCCTGCAGGGCGCTGATTGATACTCCGGAATTTCAGAACGCAAGTACTGTTATGGCGTTTCTGTCGATGCCGCACGAGATAGACACCACGCCGATTATCCTTTACGCCTGGCAGCATTGCAAAACTATAGCCGTGCCGAAAATATCATGGCAGCAGAGACATATGATACCTGTGCAGATTACTTCGCTGGAAACCGGAATCGCTACCGATGCCGGCGGTCTGCGAAATCCGGTAATAGGCGTACCTGTCCCGTTAGACGATATTGACCTGATTATAACGCCTGGGCTTGCGTTCGATACTAACGGAAACAGGCTCGGCAGAGGTGGCTCTTATTACGATAGATTTTTCGCGCACAAGGACATCAGAGCGGTAAAATGCGGATTGGCGTTTGCAGGCCAGCTTGTAGAGGCTGTGCCAACATTCCAGCACGACCTGCCGGTCAATATGCTCGTTACTGATGAAAAAGTTATGTATTTTAAATAGTTGTTAGTATGAAGGACAAATAAAATGGCTGTAAATTATGGCAAAAAGCAGGGAAGCAAAACTATCGTTTTTTACGTTGCCGCGGTAATTATTCTGGCCGGCGCAGCGGCGGTGTTTTTCTATCCGTTCGGCAAAAAAAAGAAAAATCAGGAAGTTCAGCCTGTTGGGCAGCCAACAGCCGCTGTTCAGCAAACGCCCATAAAGCAGGGACAAATCCAGACACAGCCGACAGTCGGACTGGGGCAGGTAGTCTCTGAAGCCAATAACGTGGCCGGTCCGAGAGTATTGGCTCTGCTCAAAGACGCACAGCAGTGCGTCAGCGAAGGCAAAATTGTCGCTGCCCGAAACACGCTCAACGATGTGCTGAATATGGCTATGGAAGACAGCCTCCGCCAGCAGGTTAAGCAGCAATTACAGGCTCTGGCCAACGACTGGCTGTTAAGCAAAACCGTCCAATTCGGCGACAATCTCTGCACAAATTACAAAGTCGAATCCGGCGACCTCCTGTCCGGCATCGCCGCAAAACATAAAGTGCCTTATAAATTTTTGATGAAAATAAATAATATCACAAGCGAAAAATCACTCCGGGCGGGACAAATAATCAAAGTCGTCAACGGCCCGTTCCACGCCGTGGCGTATCTTTCGTCGTTCACGCTCGATTTATATCTGCAAAACGTCTATGTGAAAAGCTATAAAATCGGAACTGGAAGAGCGGGCAAAGAGACCCCTGCCGGACTATGGCGTGCGAAAGTCGGCGGAAAACTCATCAAGCCGGTATGGACTGACCCCGAAACGGGAAGAACTTATAAATCAGATGACCCTGATTATCCGCTCGGCTCGGGCTGGATAGCTCTTGAGGGCATCGACAGCAGAACGCAAAATATTTCGGGCATCGCTATCCACGGCACAAAGGACGAAGCGAGTATCGGCACAAAAAGCTCGCAGGGCTGCATCAGACTCTACAACGGCGAACTTACAGAACTATACGATATGTTTGAAGCG
>MHXU01000138.1 GCA_001824555.1 Planctomycetes bacterium GWC2_45_44 | reverse complement strand
ATGACATCGACGTATTCCTGCGGCACAGGCTTGATCGGCTCTGATTCCCGAGCATCGCTGCGGCCGCATTTTAATCCTGGGACCGCCATCAAAGCCTGATAAACAGAGCCTGGAATAATCTCTTCAGCAACTGCCCACTTGAAAACAGTCTTAAGTCGGCTGATGGATTTGTTTATGTTGTTTCTGCACCAGTCCATATCAACCATTTTCTGACGAACCGTTTTCAGGCTGCGAGGTCCAAATTCCACAGCCTTTGTATGGCCATAAAGCGTGCAAAATGGCCGCAGGGAAACACGGATGTTTCCAAGCTCTGTGGTTGTCTTGCCATTACTGTCACGATAGTAGCCTTCGGCATGCACCCAGAAGCGAGCAAGCATTTCATTAATCGTGACATCAGATGGCGACGTATTAGGCTGTTTTCCATTGGCCAACCATTCGGCTATGACCTTATGGTATTGAGCCGTGGAGTCACAGGTTCGAGATGAGCCAAAATAAATGGCATGGCCATTTAGAACGCAATAAGCCTGCCCTGTGGCCTTGTGATAGCGTAGTTTCGGGGTTTTTACGTTTCTTTGTTCAGTTTTCACGGTCATGCTCCTTTCAAAAAGAGTAGTACTACTGCTTTTTTAATAAGAGTTACGGCCGCGCTACCACATGGTAGGTATTCGTAAGTATTGAATTCAGCGTAACTTACAACACTGGGCGGTACAGGATTTGAACCTGTGGCCTCACGGGTGTGATCCGTGCGCTCTAACCAACTGAGCTAATCGCCCTTAAATTTCACGCACTCCTATTTCAACCGCTCATTCATAATTTTCGCGACAACTTGCGGATTTGCGGTGCCTTTCGTTCTCTGCATTACCTGACCCATCAAAAAACCCTGCGCCTTTTTGCTCTTTTTGCCGTCGCTTTTAACTTCATTAACCGCGTCCTGATTGGCCGCTAAAATCTCATCGACAATTTTCGCCAGCTCGCCCTCATCACTTTTCTGAATGAGATTCAAACTCTCCGCGATTTTCTGCGGCTCGCTGTCGTCCTGCATCATTTTTTCAAAAATCGCAGCCGCCGCTGTCGCGTTTACTGTCCCGCCCGCAACCAATTTGGCAAGCTCTGCAAGCCGTTGCGGACTTATGCCGAGCTGCGAAACCCTGCAATTTTTTTCACCCGAGATTTTCAGGCCGGTCTGCGTGATAAAATTACATATCCGCTTTGGCTCGCCGCCGGCTTTTACAGCTTCATCAAAAAATCCAGCCGTATCCTTATCTGCCGTCAATACGCCCGCATCATAATCGTTTAGCGAATAATCAGTAATAAATCTTTTCTGCATCGCAAGTGGCAACTCTCGACAACCGGACTGAATATCCGTGAGCCATTTTTCATCGACTGTCACCGGCACTAAATCCGGGTCTGGGAAATATCTGTAATCGTGCGCTTCTTCTTTTTCTCTCTGCAAAACGGTTACCCCGCGTTCATCGTCCCAGCCGAATGTTTTTTTGTTGCCGCTTTTCATTACTTCGCCGCGTTCAAGAAATTCGTTAAGCTGGCGTTTGGCCTCAAAGGCCGTTCCCTTTTCCAGAGCCTTAAAACTGTTGAGATTCTTTATTTCTGTAATCGGCGTTTTAAATTCGCCGCCGTCTTTCTTTATTACGACATTGACATTCGGCTCGAACCGCATATGTCCCTTTTGCATATCCGCCTGCGAAACGCCGAGAAAACGAACTATCCTCTGCAACTCCATCGCCAGAGTCGCCACTTCCTGCGGATTGTTCATATCAGGCTCGGTTACAATCTCCATCAGCGGCATGCCTGCTCTGTTTAAGTCAACCTGCGAAAATGCTCCCGAATGTAAATTCTTGCCTGCGTCTTCTTCAAGATGAACTCTGCGAATGCGGATTTTCTTCGATTGGCCGTCAGCCAGCGGAATTTCGATAAAACCATTTTCGCCGACCGGCAAATCATACTGGCTTATCTGATAATTCTTCGGCAAATCGGGATAATAATAACTTTTCCTGTCCCACTTTGTGAATTTCGCGATTTTGCAATTTAGAGCTGATGCGGTAAGAATTGCGAATTCGACTGCCTGTTTGTTCATCACCGGCAACGCGCCGGGCAGACCCAGACAAACCGGACAAACTCTGCTGTTTGGCTCGCCGGCAAAAACAAGCTCGCAGCCGCAGAACATCTTCGTCCGCGTCGCAAGCTGAACGTGAATTTCTAATCCGACTATTATTTTGTAATCAAGCTCTGCCATAATTTACCGTTATTTTTTTTAGCCACAGAAATATAAATTGAAGAATGAAGATTGTAGATTGAAGAATTAAAACAACCTCGGCGAAGCCGTTTCTACAAATTTTCATTTTTCAATCTTCAATTTTCAATTCTGTCTGTGTTCATTCGTGGCTAATTCTAATGTATCCGCTGGCCGGGTTTTGCGCCGCTGTCGATATTCAACAGAAAGACTTCCGCACCGCCAGGACCGCCGGCACAAACCATACCTTCAGAAAGACCAAACTTCATTCTGCGAGGCTTCAAATTCGCCACGCAAATAACCAATCTGCCAACTAACTGCTCCGGCTTATAAGCCTTCGAGATGCCCGCGAAAACATTCTTTATAACGCCGCCTATATCAAGTTCCAAATGCAGGAGCTTATCCGCACCCTCAACGGCCTCGGCCTTTAAAACCTTCGCAACACGCAAATCAACTTTCACAAAATCCTCAATCGTACACTCCGCCGCAATCGGCTCATCAAGCTGAACAACCGGCACTGCAGGCTGCGTGGCTTCTGTTGGTAATACAGGTTGTGTGGGTTTGCTTTCTTCTAACATAGCGTTCACCTTATCCTTTTCGACTCGCTCGGCAAGTCTTACATATTCATTTATTTTGTGTTCTTCCAAAATCTTATCGACATCCGCAAAACTCTGCGGCGCGATATTTAAAATCTTTTCAATTTTTTCAGCGAAAATCGGCAGCACAGGCTTCAAATAAATCACCAAAATTTTTACCGCATTGACAATCGCTGTCAGTACAACGCGGGTTTTTTCAGCATCAGTCTTTATCATCGACCACGGCTGATTCTGCTCGACGTATTTATTCGCGATATCCGCAAGAGCGGCAATCTGGCGGATTACAGAAGCGAAATTAAGATTTTCATAATCGCTTATAATCGCTTCTTTTGCGGCAATGAGTTGATTTAAGAGATTCCAGCCTGCCGAGTCGAGTTTGCCGAGTTTGCCGTCGAGTTTGCCCGTAAGCATTGGCACAGACCGGCTCGCAAGATTTGCTAACTTCCCTACAAGGTCGGAATTTATCTTTGCGATAAAATCATCGAGATTCAAATCAATATCGTCAACACCATCGGTTAGCTTGCTGGCGTAATAATAACGCAAATATTCCGGGTCAAGGTGATTTGCATAAGTCGCGGCCTTTATGAATGTGCCTTTCGACTTGCTCATTTTTACGCCGTTGACGGTCAAAAAACCATGTATGAAAAGTCTTTTTGCCACCTTAAAACCGTTACCTATAAGCATCGCAGGCCAAAACAAAGCGTGAAAATATATAATATCCTTGCCGATGAAGTGATAAAGCTCGTAGTCGCTGCCGTTCCAGACGGAATTGAAATCAAGGCCGTTGCGGTCACAGTAATTTTTGCAGCTTGCCATATATCCGATAGGGGCATCGAGCCAGACGTAGAAGAATTTATTTTCTTCGCCAGGTATCTTAAAACCGAAGTACGGCCCATCTCTCGAAATATCCCAATCTCTCAAACCCGCCGAAAACCACTCGTCGAGTTTGTTTGCGACGCTTTTGCCGGTGTAACCTGCCGAAATAATATCCTTAAGCTGCTGCTGATAATCGGCAAGTTTGAAAAAATAATGAACGCTTGTTTTTCTTGTAGGCGCTGCGCCGCAGGTTGCGCAGGCGGGATTTATAAGTTCTGTCGGCTGATACGTCGCGCCGCAGGAATCGCAGGAATCGCCGTACTGATTTTCCGATTTGCACTGCGGACAGGCGCCTCGGATAAATCTGTCCGGCAGGAACATATTGCAGCTCGGACAATACGCCTGTTCGATTTCACGCTTGACTATTGAACCTTTTTCATTGAGCTTGTTATAAAACTGTTCGCTAAACTGCTTGTTTTCTGGCGAATGGGTCGTGTAATAATTGTCGAATTCGATATGAAATTTTTTTAAATCCCTTAAATGTTCGCCGTGAACTCTACCAATAAGCTGCTCGGGCGAAATGCCCTCCCTTTTTGCGCTTATCATTACGGGCGTACCGTGCGTATCGTCAGCACAAAAATATAAACATTTATTGCCGATTGCTTTTTGAAACCGCACCCATATATCGGTTTGAATCGACTCTACGAGATGGCCCATATGAATCGGGGCATTTGCATAAAACAAAGCGGATGTAACAACAATTTTTCGGCTCATTTACTGCTCCCGGTTGTCTTGCTTGTTATTCCGTTCCTGTGTATCATCATCGGCATCGTGGTCGTCGTCATTGTCATTATCGCCTCCGCAGGGACAATTCGGCTGATTCTGCGCCATACTCTTATTATAAGGCCTGCCGTCGGGAAGCAGAAGAATTTCAACTTCCTCAACCGGCACAGCAAAAACCGTTCCATCGTCAGCGCGTATCGAAACAAGCTGCGTCAGAACCTGCCCGTCTATAACAATACCCTCGCCCTGTGAAGTTTTCACTCGGCAGCGCCTCTTCGGCAGCCGTCTGTTAAGGTCTCTATATGTATGGTCTTCATATCGCAGGCAGCATTTTAATCTGCCGCAATAGCCCGAAATTTTTGACGGATCGAGCGTCGCCTTTTGCAGCTTGGCCATTTTCATATTAACGGGCTTTAGAATTTTCAAATATCTCTGGCAGCAGCACACCTGTCCGCAAACCTCAACATCAGCGGCGATTTTGGCCGCGTCTCTCGAGCCGACCTGCCGCATTTCGATTCGCGTCTGAAATTCCTTGGCAAGCTGCTTGACCAATTCGCGAAAATCAACTCTCGTTTCAGCTGTAAAATAGAAAATAATTCTTTCGCCGCCGAAAACGTGTTCAATATCAATCAGCTTTATGGGCAGATTCATTTCCGCTATAACCTGCTGACATTTTTTAAGTTCCTGCTTTGCGCCGATGTTTATGTGATGTTCTTCGCTCAAATCCTGCGCCGTAGCGTATCGCACAAACCTGCCGCCGCTTACTACCGGACAGCCTTCGGCTCCCTGCTCGTAATAATCGACAAGATTCTGTTCGCTTTTTTTGAACGCGCCGGATTTATAGCAGAACCTGCCAACCACTTCGCCGATTTCAAGGCCGCGCTCGGTTTTTATCATTACCTTGCTTAACGCCTTGGGCATTACTTTTTCATCGTGAACAAACCAACCGAGCTGGCCGGTTTTCCCGTAGCGGACGAGCATTTTTTTATCTATCGGCGAATGTTTATGTTTTTGTGGTTCGTTAGTGTTAGTATCAGTCATAAAAATAAGTCCCGCCTTTCGGCGAACTCCATAATTTTAAATTTTCATTCAGTTTTATCAGAGCCGCGACAGTAATGGAGCGGTCATCTTAAAATCTCATCGGCGTAAGCCGATTCCACAGTTTTAAACTTTCAATTTTAAACTTTAAGCTCTTATTGTACCAGAATTTGTCAAACTTAGCAAGAGATGCTCAAAAAGCAGCTTTTCATTGACCGAAGCGTCGATAAACCTGCCCGTCTCGAAACAGGCCTCGATTAAATCCGCACATCTTCGGCAGTCATACCGCTGGGCAAGTTTGCCGACGCAATCCGCCTGGTCAAAATGAACTATTTTGCCATTATCCGCCAAACCAGCCCTCATCGCGTCGCTCAATACCGAAACAAAAATCTGCACAAATGCTTTTTTCGTCTGACGGTTTATGTCGGATTTGCTCGTATCAGGCCGAAGTTTTTCAAGCGATTCTGTCAGCCCGGAAGCCGTCGAACTTATCCACTGCGCAAAATCCACCGCGTCGGTTATTTTCAAATCGGCAAAACGCCTGACCGCCTGTTTTTTTATATCGTAGAACGACGGCTCAAGCTGCGAAAAAAGCTCCGCCTGCCCGATGCTGCCTTCTGTGAACCCAGCCCAGAATTTCGCCTGCTCCCTGTTAATTCCGCCCGCGACGAGGTGCGCGATTATTTTTTCATCGCTTAGCGAGCCGAACTGAATAATCTGGCATCGCGATTTTGTCGTCGGCAGAAGATTGTCAAGTTTCGTGCAGAGCAGAATTATAAAACTCCTGCCGGGTGGTTCTTCCAAAACCTTTAAAAGGGCGTTCTGGCTGGCGGTATTGAGCCTTTCAGATTCGCTGATGACAAAAACTTTCGAGGCTGAAAGATTCGGCTTAATCGAAACCTTTTCTAAAACAAATTCACGAACAACGTCTATTGGAAGGTCTATCGGCGTTCTTTTCCGATTCTCCGTGTCCCTCGAAAACCTCAGCAGCTCTTTATATATATGATGAAAATCCGGATGCGAACCAGATTCAAACGCCATACAAGATGGGCATTTGCCGCAGTGAATAAAAGCGTTGTCTTTTTTTATCGGCGACGCGCAGAGCAGTAATTCCGCCCAGCATTTAGCGGCAGTAAATTTGCCTACGCCTGGCGGCCCTGCAAAAATCAGGGCATGCGGCACCTTGCCCGCAGCGAACGCACGCTGCAAACTGTCAACCGCTCTGTCCTGACAAAAAATTTCAGTTAAATTCATCTCGCATCTCGTGAAACGTATCTCGTATCTCGTATTACGCTTCACGCTTCACGAGATACTTTTTTATTTTCCGTATAATTTCATTATGCACTTTTTCCGCAGCATCGCCGGCATCGACGACAATAATATCCTTCCGCAGCTCGGCAAGTTTAAGAAAGCCCGCACGAACGTTTTCATGATATTCTGCCGCCTTCTGTTCCATTCTATCGTATTCACGATTCATTCTCGCCTTCGCCGTTGCAAGGTTCACATCGAGAATAATCGTCAAATCCGGCCAAACACGCTCAAGACTATGCTCGGCAATATCGAGAACTTTGCCGATTCCTATTCCACCTGCAAATCCCTGATAGGCGCAGGTACTGCTTACCCAGCGGTCTAAAATAACGCAATTTCCCGCCGCAAGAGCGGGTTCAATTTTTTCCCGCCAAAGCTGCGCCCGGCTTGCCATATAAAGCAACAGTTCTGTCCGGTCGTCCATTAAATTATTTTCAGGGTCGAGCAGAATAGCTCTTATTTTTTCGCCGATAGTTGTCGAGCCGGGGTCGCGGAATGTTGATACTTCCACGCCTGCGTTTTTTATATACTCAACGAGTTTCGCTGTCTGCGTACTTTTCCCGCACCCATCAGGCCCGTCAAGAACGATAAATTTTGATTCAAACTTTTTCTTCATAATAATAACCGTTGTTTAGCCCCCACCCCTGCGGTGGGGGTTGTTATATTCAGCCCCTGATTTATCAGAGGGTTTGTTGACATTGCGAGGAGTTCTGATGTAATCAGAGCGACGAAGCAATCTCTGTTATTACTTCAAAAAACGAGATTGCCTTAAATAAATACCAGCGACTAATGGCTAATTACTATTTTGTAATTTTTTCCATACCATTCATATACGGACGCAGGACGGGCGGTATTGTAACCGAGCCATCGGCGTTTTGATTCAATTCCAAAACCGGAATTAAAATTCGCGGAGAAGCGATTACGGTATTATTCAAGGTGTGGCAGAACAGATTTTTCTTCGTTTCGCTATCCTTATACCGCATATTTAATCGTCTCGCCTGAAAATCAAAGAATTTGCTTGCGCTGTGCGTTTCGCCGTAGCTTTTGCGGCTCGGCATCCACGCTTCAATGTCATATTTCTTTGCCTGACCTCTGCCGAGGTCGCCTGCGCAGACCATTACAACGCGGTAGGGGATTCCCATAGCCTGCATAACGCCTTCGGAGTTTTGGCGGATTTCTTCGTGGAATTTTGCGCTCTGCTCGGCATTGTTTTCGCAGACAATTACCTGCTCGACTTTGTCGAATTGATGAATTCTGTAAAGGCCGTAGGTGTCTTTGCCCGCTGCGCCGGCTTCTCTGCGGTAGCAGGTACTCAAGCCAACGAATTTTTTGGGCAGTTCTTCGTGTTTGAGAATTTCGCCCATATAATATGCGGTAATCGGCACTTCGGCAGTGCCTGCCATATTCAATTCATCACGTTCCATTCGATAGGTCTGCTCTTCTGTGCCGGGATAGTAGCCTGTGCCTGCCATCGCTTCGTTTTTCATCATCATCGGAACGCTGATGGGGACGTAGCCTCGCTGTGTCATAAAATCGACGGCGAAACGCAAAATCGCCCAGTGAAGAGTTGCGCCTGCGCCTTTGAGAAAATAATTTCTTGAGCCGGCAAGACGAACGGCGCGTTCGACATCAATAATGTCGAGGTCAAGGCCGAGCTGTATGTGGTCTTTGGGTTCAAAGTCGAATTTCCTGATTTCGCCCCATTTGGCTATTTCGACGTTTTCCGTGTCGTCTTTGCCCATCGGGACATCGGCATCGGGCGGCTGCGGGACGTTGAGCATAATCGAATCAAATTCAGGTTCGATAGTTTTAATCTGCTCGGCAATAGCGGCTTCTTCGCTTTTGAGAGCGGATAATTTTTCGAGAGTTTTTTGTTTCTCGTCGCCTGTGAGCTTGGGCATAGATTTGCCGACGGTGTTCTTCTCGGTAGTAATATCCTGAAGGCGTGCCTTTGCTTTTCGCAGGTCGGCATCGAGAATTAGCAGTCTGTCAATGTCGGCGTTGAAGTTTTTTGCTTTGCAGGCGGTTTTGAACAGTTCGGGATTTTCGCGAATCGCTTTTATGTCTATCATAAAAATATCGTTCAATTATTGGTTATCAATAAAACGGTTTCGGCCTTCAGGCCGAATCCACAATTTTTATTTTTTATTTTTGATATTTCTTTATTATGACGACGTTGTTTTGTCCGCCGAAGCCGAAAGATTCGTCCATCGCGATATTTACATCGGCCTTTCTCGGTTTGTTCGGTACATAATCCAAATCAAGAGCAGGGTCAGGGTCGTTATAATTTATTGTCGGTGGTAAAATGCCATCGCGAATAGCCAGTACGCAGGTAATTAGTTCCGCCGCACCTGCCGCTCCGATTAAATGGCCGAGCATACTCTTGACGCTGCTGACGGGGGTGTTTTTCGCTTCTTCCTTAAAAACGGTTTTGATGGCGAGCGTTTCGATGGAGTCGTTTTCGCTGGTGCTTGTGCCGTGCGTGCTTATGTAGTCGATGTCTTTGTTTGTGAGGCCGGCATCTTTCAACGCTGATTCGATAGCTGATACCGCTCCGCGGGCTTCTTCGTGCATATCTGTTACGCGGAAAGCGTCATTGCTGCTGCCGAAACCGATGACCTCTGCGAGAATTTCCACGTTTCTTTTTTTTGCTGATTCGAGCGTTTCGAGAATTACGATTGCCGCTCCTTCGCCGATAACAAAGCCGTCTCTGCTTGCCGAAAATGGTCTTGATGCGGTTTGCGGGCTGTCGTTGCGGGTCGAAAGGGCGGTAAGGCGATTGAAACCCGTGATTCCGAGCGGGTGTATCATCGAATGCGCGCCGCCTGTAATCATAATATCGGCTCTGCCGGACTGGACGATTTTGAATGCTTCACCGACGGCTTGTGTGCTTGCGGCGCAGGCTGTCAGGCAGCTTCTGACCGTTCCGCGAGCGCCGGTGAGCATCGCAAGATGCGCGGCGGGCATATTCGGCTCCTGCTCAAGTTCGCGATACGCGGTCATTTTGCCGAACGCGACAGCAGCCCATTTGTTCCAGTCCATATTGTTGCTCGCATCGTCCCAGCCCTGCACGATAGCGTTGAAGAAATTTTCGTTGTCAACTGAGCCTTCGCCTGCGCCGAGATAAATTCCCATTCTTTTGCGGTCGATACCGTCGGCGGGATTTTCGGTCTCTATGTTTATTTTGGCCTGTTTGCAGGCTTCAGCCGCTGCGCCAACGGCGAAACGACTGTGGCGATTGCCCTGTTCGTGAAGTTTTGGGTTTTTTGTATATTTTGTTATGTCGAAGTTCTTGACTTCGGAGCAGAATTTTGTCGGAAAAGTCGAGGCATCAAAAATCGTGGTGGCATCCACGCCGCTTCGGCAATTTAGAATGTTATCCCACATTGTCGGTACATCATTGCCTAAAGGGCAGACAATTCCAATGCCGGTTATAACAACGCGATTTTTATTTTGCTCATTCATATTTCTTTAATACCACAGCCGCGGTTTGGCCGCCGTAGGTATAACTGCAGCAGAGGACATAATTGATATCTTTTTTAATTTCCTGTTTTACGATATTAAGTTTTGAAACATTGTTTTCGCAGTTTTTGGCAGCGGGTATTATTCCGTCTCTCATCATACAACAGGCCGCGATTACGTCAACCGCGCCGGCTGCTGCGCCGGTGTTGCTGACCAAACTTTTTGTCGGGAAGACCGGTATCGCGTCGGCTGCGCTGCCAAGTACGCTGCGAATTGCCGCAGCCTCGGCGGCATCATCAGCCAATATGCCCGTGCCGTGAGGGATTATCAAATCCAACTGCTGCGGAGTTATCTTCGCTTCATCAAGAGCTGATTCAATGGCGTATTGGATGCCTTTGCCGTCAGGCTCGATTGATTCGTATTTCGGATTTATGCTGCAGCTTTGGCCGAGGCCTGAGATTTGAGCGTAAATTTTCGCGTTGCGATTTTTGGCGTTCTCCGGCGATTCCATTATTATGCACGCTGCAGCTTCGCCGAAAACCGAGCCTGATGCTTTCGCGTCGAACGGCCTGCAGGCTGCTGTCGGATTATCGTTATAATTACTGGCGGCTCTCTTTAGCAGGCATTGCCTGATGTGGACAATCGGATTTACTTTCGCTTCTCCGCCGCCGGCAAGAGCGAGGTCGGCATCACCTCTGGCGATTATCTGTGCGGCTTCGCCGATTGCGATTTGGGCAGCGGCTTCGGCACAGGTAATCGTATTGCTTGGTCCCTGAATGTCGTGGATAATGCCAACGTGGCAGGCGAGCATATTAGGCAGATATTTCAAAAGCCAAAGAGGCGTTAAAAGATTTATGCCGTCTTCGCCCCATTTTTTTATATCGAATTTGCCATCGGTAATGCTCCTGGCCACTGCGGGGGCAAGCTCAATCAGGTCGCAGCTAATCAGGCCTGCGCCGAGAGTGATTGCCGTTCGCTTCGGATTGATTGTTATGTTCTGCTCGTCAAATGCCTTTGTAATGATGCCGGCATCTTTGAAAGCGTCGTCGGCGGCGACAATCGCAAGCTCAATATCGCGGGACATCAGCTTTGTTGTTTTGCGCATCGCCTTCGGAACATAATCGCGAATGGCAAATTCCGGGGCTTGTCCTGCGATTTGGCAGGTGAACCCGGCAGGATCGAAAGCTGTGATTCTGTTGATTCCGCATTTTTCCTGCTGGATAGCGATCCATAAATCCTTATAACTCAATCCCAGCGGAGTGATAGCGCCAAGACCAGTGATTACTGCCAGTGGGGCGGTCATCTCGATGCGCTCCCGAAAGCGGGGGCATCAATGCCGGACGCTCGTAAAACCACGCCGAAGAGGTCTGTGAAGACGAAATTTTCTTTTGGGAATTGTTTACCCGCCAGATTCTGGTCGATGTGGCTGAACATCAGGTCAACCTCGGCAATCATTTCATCGCCCCGCATAATTTTGCCGGTTGTGCTTGCCGCTTCCGGCGCGATGGATGCGATATCGGCGTATAATTTTATTGTGTCGCCGGGGCGGACGTAATTGAAAAACGCGGCCTTGCTGATTTTGGCAAGGATGACTTTTTCTTTGAATCCGCGAGCCTGCCCGACAAGAATGCCCGCCGTTTGCGCCATTGCCTCAATCATCAGGCATTCTGGCATAATCGGAAAGCCGGGGAAATTATCGTGCAGATGCTCCTCGGCCATAGTTACATTCTTTATGGCAATGGCGTTTTTGCCGCTGTTGAACTCAACGAATTTGTCTATCCATATCCAACGCATAGAAGAAAATCAAAAATTAAACTTTTGTTTAGCCCCGACCCCTTTGGTCGGGGTCATTGCGAGCGAAGCGAAGCAATCTTTATTTCAATTTCGCCGCGACGAAATCAACTAAAACCTGCACAGTAAATAAGTCGCCGATTTTGTTGACGTTCGGGTCTGCGGCAAACTTTGAAATGTCAGTGTGAGGCATACGCTTTTTCAGTTCGTCCAGACCTTTCTGCGTGAGCTTGCCGGCGCTGACGAAATCAGCGGTGTTCAACAGAGCTTCGGCAGGGAACAGTTCTTCGCGCGGAATTTTAATTCCGAAAGCCTTTTCCATACGGAAAACGATATCGAGAAAATCAATGCTCTCTGCGCCGAGGTCGGCCATCAGTTTGGCTTCCGGCGTAACTTCATCATCGTCAACGCCGAGCGCATCAATAAGAACATTCTGAATTTCCTTTAAAATTTCATCTTTTGTCATTGCCATAAAATTACTCCGAAAAAAAGTAGTCAGTAGTCATTAGCCAATAGTCAGCTATTGACCGCTATATAATAGTTTGAATCGTTCCTTTAATTTTTCAATAATATACGCGTCTTCGACGGCGAATTTTGAATCCTTCTCGGCGAGGTTAAAGTGCCGAAGGCTGAAGCGAGCCTCAACAATCGGCTGGTCATCGCACTGGCCGATGCCAACGAAAGAGCTTATATTTTCTTCAATATCTTTTGCCGTTACAGTGTAGCGTATCTGCATACCCGGAGCGGCAAAACTCTTGTATTTTACGTTTTTCGCCTGGGCAAGCAACACCATACTGCTGGCGAACTTCTGGCTGTGCCTGACCAACCAGCAGGCTGATTCGATTAGCCCCTGAAGCAGAAAAACGCCCGGCAATACCGGAAAAACCGGAAAATGGTCTGCCAAATACTCTTCGCTAAGAGACACGTTCTTTGTCGCGATTATCTCTTTGCCGGCTTCTATTTTAACTATTTTATCAATCAGTACGAATTTCATAATTCGGCGTATTGTAGTGATTTACTTTGTATTTTCCAGTCTGAAATTGCTATTTATTGCAGTTTAGCGATTATGTCGTCCGGAATATCGAAATTCGCATAGACGTTCTGCACGTCATCGTGTTCTTCAAATTCGTCCATAATGGCCAGAATCTTGCGGGCTTTTTCCATATCAGTAACCGGCACGCTGTTTTGCGGAATCATCGACAACTCGGCTACTTCGGTCGGAATCTTCTTTTCATCAAGCGTTTTTTTCAGTTTGTCAAACGCGGCTGGGTCGCAGGTGATTTCATACGCGCTGCCGATGTTTTTGAAGTCATCAGCTCCCGCTGAAAGAGCAAGTTCCATAAGGTCGTCTTCGTTCGCGGCGGTAAGCGGGACGGTGAAAAGCCCCTTTTTGTCGAACATATAACTCACGCAGCCGGTCGAGCCGAGCGAGCCGCCGAAATGTTCAAAAATTTTTCTGATTTCCGGGCCCGTACGCTGTCGATTGTCGGTGAGAACATCGGCCATCATAGCGATACCGCCGGGAGCATAGCCTTCGTATAAAATGGAAACGAAGGATACCGTGTCGCCGCCGCCTGCGCCTTTTTTGACGGCTTTTTCAATCGTGTCCTTCGGCATATTAGCAGCCTTGGCCTTTTCGATTGCGTATCGCAAGGCGAGGTTTAGCGCAGGGTCGCCTCCGCCATTTTTGGCGGCGACGATGATTGTTCTGGCGATTTTGCTCCAGACCTTGCCTCTCTTGGCGTCGTTCGCCGCTTTTTTATGCTTGATACCAGACCAGTGTGAATGTCCTGACATAATTTAAAACCTTAAAATCCTAATCAGTGAATTACTTTATTAAGTGGATAAGTGATAATGCCTGACGCTCCCGCGCGTTTGAGCTTCGGCACGATAGTTCTTTCAGTTTTGACATCGACGACGACTTCAATCGCAACGAAACTGCCATCGGCAAGCGGCGAAACTGTTGGGCTTTTCTCGGCAGGGAGGATTTTCAGTACAGCGTCGAGGTTTTTTTTCTCGACGTTCATTTTCAGACCAACGGTTGTTTTGGCATCAATCGCAGCGTTTAAAAGAATTGAGATATTTTCAATTTTTTCGCGTTTGAATTTATCTTTCCAGGCTTCTTTGTTCGCGATGAACCGAGTGGTCGAACTCATCAGGGTGTCAATTATTCTCAAGTTGTTCGCCTTGATGCTTGAGCCTGTTTCGGTCAGTTCGACGATTGCGCTGACTAAACGCGCTTTGACTTCCGTCGCGCCCCAGCTAAATTCCACTTTGACGTTTATTTTTTTCTTTTTGAAGTAATCTTTCGTTACGCCGACCAATTCGGTCGCGATGATTCCGCCTTCGAGGTCTTGGGGCTTTTTTATAGACGATTCATTAGGCACCGCCAGAACCCATCGAGCGGGATTGGAGGTTGCCTTGCTGTACAGCAGTTGACAGACTTCTGTTACGCTGGATTTGTTTTCGAGAATCCAGTCCTG
The DNA here is from genome assembly GCA_001824555.1 of Planctomycetes bacterium GWC2_45_44. Classification (GTDB taxonomy): domain Bacteria; phylum Planctomycetota; class Phycisphaerae; order Sedimentisphaerales; family UBA12454; genus GWC2-45-44. Next base: position 6,092 of record MHXU01000138.1, on the reverse strand, counting down.
ACCTGTAAAGCCGGCATCGAGAACGCCGTCTTCGACGTATCTGCTCATTTCCTGTGCGCGGAGCATAATAAGCTGAATTTCGGCATCGTCGATTTGCGGGAAGTAGCTTCTTTCGTAGCCTGTTATGTGGAAACCGGCCTTTTCAAAAAGGTCGAAAGTCGCGTTCTGGAGGCTTCCTTTCGGAACACCGAGTTTTAAAATTTTGTCTGCCATTGCCATTTCCTATTTTTTTGGTTTGTTTTTTTTCTGTGCCGCTGATTTTGCTTTATCGTCGGCCAGTATTTGCGCAGCTTTGGGACTGGCAAGGTCGCTGTCGTGCCGAATTACGGCATAAAAGGTATGTACCTCCGCCGCGGAAATATGCTTTTCGATAAAGGTCTCTGCCTGAATACTGTCGGCATCGGGGCTTATAACGCCGAAAGTTTTGAGATATTGAGTCATTTTTTCCGTGAGCGGCACAACGTGAGCGTTCAACACCATCATCATAATATAAGCGCGGACAAAATCAGTCATACCGCTGAATTTTTCGAGAAGTTCTCTCGTGTTCTTTTTGCCTGCGTTTGTCAGGTCTTCCGGCGAAAGGCAGTCGTACTTCTGGAAAATGGCATTTAGCAACGCGATAAGTCTCGCAGCGCATTTTCCAGGTTCCTGAATATCGTGGCCGATTATCTCGACCGTTTCCTCGATTCTGGCGACTCTCAAGTCGTTGAAGTCAACGAAATGAGATTGGATTTTTTTGATGGCGGCTCTTGCCGCGGCTTCGGTCGCATTTTCGGAGAGTATCGCAAAGACAAGTGTTTCGATAAAGTCGCAGTGCGACGGCTTTTTTGGTTTTTCACCGCCTTTTTTCAGGGCAGTGAAAAGTTTTTTAAGTTTTTGAACTTCCTGGTCGCTGGTTTTCATTTTTGTTCTTCTGTAAATTCTTTTGAAACTTCTTCAATCAATCTAAGGGTTTCCATAGTTTTTTTCAGTCTGTCGTCGAGATGAAACGACAGGTGCGGGCAAAACCTGCTCTTTATATAATTGCCCATAAGCGATTGAATATGGCCTGCCGCATGCTTTATCGCGGTAAAAGCGGCATTCTGTTTGGCGGCAGATGCGCCCATAATACTCAAAAAAACGTCGGCCTTTTTCAAATCCGGCTCAATTTTTACTTCGGTTATACTGATAAAGCCTTCTATGCGAGGGTCCTGGAGGTGGTTATTGACAATGTCGCTAACCGCCTCTTTGACAACTCTGGCCATTCTTTCCTGTCTTCTCTGCGCCATAATACTAAAATCAAAGATTAAAAATCAAAATTAAGGATTCGGCTTTTGGCCGAGGCCGTATTTAAATTGTTCTGGAAACTTTTATAATTTCATAAACTTCAAAGACATCCTGCTCTTTGATATCGTCGAAGCCGGCGATTTTTATGCCGCACTCGTTGCCGCTTTTAATCTGCCTGACATCGTCCTTGAAGTGCTTGAGTGATTCAACCTGACAGTTATCCCTGACAATAACGCTGTTGCGTATAAGTCTGATTCGAGAGTTTCGGTTGACTTCGCCCTGTTCGACTATGCAGCCTGCGATAGTCCCGACGCCGGTGATTTTGAAAGTGTTCCTGACGACGGCTTTGCCGATGCTCTTGAATTGTTCTTCCGGCTCAAGCAGGCCTGACATAGCCTTTTTGAGGTCTTCGGTTATTCTGTAAATAATGCTGTAAAGTCTGATGTCAACGCCTTTTGACTCGGCAAGTTTCGCGGCCTTGTCCTCCGGCACGACATTAAAACCGATGATAATCGCGTTAGACGCTTCTGCAAGCACAACGTCGCCTTCCGTAACGCCGCCGACTGCGGAGTGGAGTATTTTTACCTGTACTTCGCTGGTGTTGAGGTCTGTCAGGTATTTGTTCAACACATCAACCGAACCCTGTACATCGGCACGGACGATGATATTGACATCTTTTGTTTTTCCCGCTTCAAGACTACTGAAGAGGTTTTCCATCGTAACCTTGGAGCGAGTTCCCAAAGCGGCCATTCTGTCGCTGGTTTTCTTTTCTTCCGCGGCGTTCTTTGCGCGGTTGATATCCGAAAGGCAGTAAAATTTGTCGCCTGCCTGCGGGACGCAGTTTAAGCCGGATATTTCGACCGGCATAGAGTTCGTCGCAGAGGCGATTGATTTGCCAAAGCTGTCGCGAAGAGTTCTGATTCTGCCGTAGCCTGTGCCTGCGAGAATAATATCGCCTTTTTTCAGGCAGCCTTCCTTTATGAGTATTGTGGCGACTGGGCCTTTGTTCTGGCTGATTCTGGCTTCCACAACCCAGCCTGTCGCAGGGATTGTCGGGTCGGCCTTGAGTTCGAGCAGTTCGGACGCGTAATCGAGATGTTCGAGCAGTTCTTCAATGCCCGTTCCCTTTGTTGCGCTTGTTTTAACAACTTCCGTTTTGCCGCCCCATTCTGTCGGCACAAGTTCGTGTTCGGCAAGCTGGCCGTATATTCTGTTCGTGTCAACGCCCGGCAGGTCGATTTTGTTCAGCGCGACGATAATGTGAACTCCCGCCGCTTTGGCGTGGTGAATAGCTTCAATGGTTTGCGGCATAAGGCCGTCGTCGGCTGCGACGACGAGTATCGCTATGTCGGTCATATTTGCGCCGCGAGCCCGCATTTCGGTAAATGCCTCGTGGCCGGGCGTGTCGAGGAATGTAACTCTTTTTTGGTTATCCTTATCGCCCCAGACGACCTGATACGCTCCGACGTGCTGCGTAATACCGCCCGCTTCGCCGGCGGCAACTTTTGCAGAGCGGATTCTGTCTAAGAGACTGGTCTTGCCGTGGTCAACGTGGCCAAGCATCGTCGCTATGACCGGACGTTTGACGGAGTGTTCTTTCGGTCTCTTTTCAAATTCATCTGCAATCTGCTGTTCGAGCGTTTGTTTCTGCTGAACGACAAGCTCCGTTCCCATCTCCAGAGCGATGAATTCCGCGACATCGGTCGGCACAACCTGATTGGCTGTGGCCATAATGCCCTGCGGAATTAATTTTTGTATGATATCCGCGATTTTGACCGAAAGAACCGCAGCCAAATCCTTAACAAGAATAGGTTCTGCGATTGTCGCTTTTTCAGGTTTTGCTCTTTGTGAATCTTCAGATTTTGATTTTTTAGTTTCTAATTTTCTGACCGGCCGCAGTCTCATACCTTCGCCGCCGGCGGCTTCGAGGCGGGCGCGTCGTTCTTCTATGTCTCTGCCTCTAAGCTTCCTGCCCTTTTTATCTTCAATGGAAAGGTCTTCGGTGGCGGGACCTTCGTGTTTTCTGCCGTGCGTTTTCTTTTTGCCCTTGCCTGTCTTCGAGCCTGAATCAGCGATTTGCGGCGCGGAAGCCAAAAGCGGCTCCGAAGCGGCCTGCTGATATGAAGGCCGAGTTCTGGGTTTTGGCCTCGGTCTTTCAACGTGTTCGGGAGCTTCAACTCGTATAACTCGCGGGCCGGCAAGTTTCGCGGGCGTGGGCTTTCCGAGCATCGGGCCGGCCGGCGTGATTGTTTTTTTCGGCGTGTGCGTAACGACTTCAAACCTCGGCGGCGGGGGGGCGACAGGCTTCGGCGAGGCAGGAGGCTCAACAACGACTGCCTGTTCCGCAGGAGCGGGTGGCTCTTTCGGCAATTCCTCCGTCTGTATGTGTTCTTCAACCGTCTGCTGGTCAGGCTGCTCGACAGCCTGCGGTATTTGAGGAACTTCTTCGACAGCGGCGGTTTGTTCCGGCTCGACGGGTTCGGGTTCTTTTACTTTCTTTTTCCTGACCCGAACTTTTTTCAGGTCAACGGGAGCGGCGGTTTCGACTGCTGTGGCGTGTTCACCCTCGCTGAACCATTCGCGAATTGTTGCGGCAAGCCCGGCGGATATCGTTGACATGTGATTTTGAAGCTCTATCCCTTCAGCCTGACACTTGCTGATGATAGCCTTGCTGTTAACGCCCAGTTCTTTCGCTAAAAGATGAACTCTTGTGATTGCCAACCTTTTTTAACTCCAGATTCTTTATAAATTTTGCTTTGTTCAGCAGGGCTACTGTTGCGCCTGCGAATCAGCTTCTGTTTTTGCCGGCGTTTTGCCCATCAACGACTGGGCGATAGTAACGGCGGCATCGGCAGGCTGTTTTTTAGCAAGTTCTTCGGCGGTTTTAATAACCTGCGCGGCAAGTTCGGGACTGATGCCGATTTCCTTCACCAAAGGTTCGGCTCCGATTTCAGCGAGGTCAAGAACGCTGATTATGCCAAGAGCGATGAGCTTATCGACAAATGTAGGCGACAGGCCTTCTACGTTTTTCAGACCCGTAGAAAGTTTTTCGACTTCCAGATTGTACTCTTCAGGAGTGAGAATATCAATATCCCAGTCGGTAAGTCTTGCCGCCAGCCTTACGTTCTGTCCGTGTTTTCCGATTGCAAGGCTCAACTGGTCTTCAGGCACGACAACGGTTGCGCCGCCAAGTTCAAAGCACAACGCCACCTGACTGCATTTTGCCGGCATAAGAGCGTTGGCGATAAGTTCCTGTGAAGATTCGTTCCATCGGACGATGTCTATTTTTTCGCCGCCGAGTTCATCGACGATATTTTTAATCCTGCTGCCTCGAACGCCGACACACGCGCCAACAGCGTCAACCTTGTTGTCGTTTGAAATCACGGCTAATTTTGTTCTGTAGCCGGCCTCGCGGGCAAGGGCTTTTATCTCGATTATGCCCTCGGCGACTTCAGGCACTTCAAGCTCGAACAGTCTGCGGATGAATTCCGGGTGCGTTCGCGAAAGGATGATTTTGACTGCGCTTGTCATATCGCGAACATCGAGTATCATACCCCTGATTCTTTCGCCGACGTGATGACTTTGGCCGGAGATTTGCTCGGTCTTTGGCAAAACAGCCTCGGCTCTGCTGTTGAGGTTCACGATTACAGAGCCGCCTTCATACCTTACGACAGTTCCGCTGATTATTTCGCCTTTACGCTCGACGAATTCATCATAGACGCTCTGTCTTTCGTCAGCTTTGATTTTTTGAATCATTACCTGTTTGGCGGTTTGAGCCGGTATTCTTCCGAGCTGTTTGATGTCAATCTGCACGCCTTCTTTGAAAGCGACGATGTCGCCGGTAGTTCTGTCAATATGAACCTGAACATCGATTTCGGCTTTTCCGTAGTACTTGCGCGTAGCCGAGACCATTGCCGATTCGAGGTCAGCAAAGATAGACTCCCGGTCGATGTTCTTATCACGAGCTATGTTGTCAACAATTCTTACAAGTTCCTGATTCATTACCAAAACCTTTCACCAGTCATCAAAAAAAAATGGAAACTTTCCGATTAAGAACGTTTCCACTTCGATAAGCCGTCAAGTTGTTGCAGGCTAATCCTTACATCTGCGATGTCTCCGCAACAATTACTATCGAAGCCTTCGAAGCGAAAGCAAAGGCGCACCGCACAGAAGACCTGTAATCTCTGCCCGGCCTACCCGATGTAGCCGCCAGGCTACACACGGTCGTTAAATCCTATATGAAGCATAGTCATAAGACCCTTTGTTTTCCTAAAGTTAAAAACAGGCTTAGTCGGCGATTATACTGTCAGGGAAATGTTTGTCAAACAATTAAAATCCAAAAAAAGACAATGGAAGCCTTTTATTTTTTTACAACGGCTCCGCAAGCTACCCCCCATACCCTACCCCCTATACCCTATTTTTATTCTACGGTTCTCAATTCGGAACAACCGGCTTCAAACATATCGTATAGTTCTGTAAGTTCGCCGTTGTAGAGTCTGATGCAGCCCTGCGAGCTTTTTGTGCCGATACTTGCTTCGTCCTTTGTGCCGTGGATAGCGATGCCCGAAATGTTTTGCGTTCTGCTGTCGATGCCCTCAAGAGCTATCCAGCCCGAGCCGAGCGGATAATCAGGGTCATCGGATTTATACGTTCTTCCTGTTTCGGGGTCTGTCCATACCGGCTTGATGAGTTTTCCGCCGACTTTCGCACGCCACAGTCCGGCAGGGGTCTCTTTGCCCGCTCTTCCTGTTCCTATTTTATAGCTTTTCACATAGACGTTTTGCAGATATAAATCGAGCGTGAACGACGAAAGATACGCCACGGCG
>MHXU01000137.1 GCA_001824555.1 Planctomycetes bacterium GWC2_45_44 | reverse complement strand
TTACAATTCAGCATTTGCTTATATATCAAACGATGATGATGTATTTGCTGGCTTTTGCGATTTATAAGCTGCGGCACAGAAAAGCCGCGTGGTTTGTTTATACGCTTGGTTTTGCGGTTTCGCTCATATCCGGCGTTTATCGGGGATTTAGCGTCGGGCATTTTCCGCTGCAAAATCTTTTTGAGGTGTTTTTGTTTTTGGGAATGATGGTTTTTCCGTTGAGCGTGCTGTGTAAAAAGCTGCTCAAAATTGACGGTGAAGCTGTGGATATGCTCCTCGGAATAATAGTTCTTTTTCCGGCGGGATTTGTTTTCAGCGCAGCGGCGCAGAATCTTTCGCCGTCGCTGCAAAGTCCGCTGTTCGTGCCGCACGTCGCGGTTTATATGCTTGCCTATATCATAATGACCAAGGCCGTCTGTCAGGCGGGGGCGGGGCTGATTACAAAAGCGAATAACGATTATGAGTTTTCAGCTTATAAATTAGTTTGTCTGGGGTTTCCGCTGTTGACGCTTGGGCTTGTGCTTGGGTGTTTCTGGGCAAAGCTGGCCTGGGGAGACTATTGGAGCTGGGACCCGAAAGAAATGTGGGCTCTGGTAACGTGGCTTGTATATCTGGCATATTTTCATCAAAGCTATATGACCGGCGTGAAATACGCGAAGATTAACAGTATTTGGATTTTTACGGGGTTTGCGTTTATTGTCGTAACGCTGCTGTGGGTGAACCTGTCGAGGATTTTTGTCGGTCTGCATAATTACGCTATGTAATGAATAATGAATAGTGAATAATGAATAGTGTAATTCAAAATTTCCGTCGCAAAGCTTTTACGCTGGTTGAATTACTTGTTGTCATTTCAATTATTGCGATGCTGCTGGCGATTTTACTGCCTGCTCTGATTAAAACTCGAGACAACGCGAAGCGAATTATCTGTGCAAAACGAATGAGTCAGATTTCACTTGCAATGAGCGCTTATGCAGTCGATTGTCAGGACAGGATAATAATGGCGCACGACCCTTATGGCACGATGCCGCCTAATAAGCAGTTGCGAACGCAGTTGTGGCATATTCTGCTTCTGCCCTATGTCGGCAAACAGGTTTCGGCAGACCCGACCCAAAATTTGTCCGAGGTATTTTTCTGTCCGCAGGACAAAGACCCGCACCCGCTTGGTTATGGCCCGCCTTCTCCCCACGCAGCCGGTATGACAAGTTTCGCTCCGAACGGCTGTTACCAGGTTGCGACGGCGACATCAGTGGAAATAAAACTCGGCCCGGCGGGCGGCTATAAATCCACACAAATCAGCCAGCCCTCGGCTTGTATGCTTATGGCAGAGACAAGTTATGCGGGCAGAATTTATGACGCCAGATGCAAGGAGACTAAAGCGTTGAATTTAGCTTTGGCCGGCCACCACAGGTTGACAAGCGGGTTTTATCACAACGGCGCGATGAATGTAATGTTTGTTGACGGGCATATAGATAATGTCAGAGGTATCGCCTGTGCCGTAGAAACCGAATTTGTGCCGTTAAATTACATCGGCAGCAGCTATATGTTCTGGCCGGAACTGACACTTCCAAACGCCGACAGCAAGCCGGAATTTTGGGGTCCAGGCTATTAGCGGCAGGGCGCGAACCCTGTCCAACCCTCTGGCATCGCCTATTTTGCCTGTTTTAACGCCGGTTAGCACAATTTTGAAAAAAATATGCGCTTTTTTAATTTTTCCGCGAAACATTATCCGGTTCGTTCGTATATTAGCATATAAAGTACAAGTGCGTGTTAACCGCATAAAGGGCGATGATTTGTTTCATCGCCGGTTTTGTAGAAAAGGAGGCACGACTATGGAAAAGGCACGAAAACTTGCGGATATACTGGGGCGCGTTCGGGATGGTGAGGACCCGACAAAGGTTAGAAGTCAGTCACGTCAGCTTTTGGCAACTCTTAGATTAAGCGACATAAGCAAAGCTCAAAAGTATCTGCTTGGCACGGGTATGTCGCTCAACGAGCTTCGAATGCTTGTGTACGCTTTCGCTTCAATTCTTGGCGACCAGTTCGCGCTGCTTCGGGCGAATTTGCCGGCCAATCATCCCGTCAGACTGATTCTGGCGGAACACGAAATGTTCGATTGTTTTTTGGCAGACCTCGCCGAGGCCAATGTGGAAATTCAGGATGCCGAAAATCTAACCGAATTGAGCAGCGAGTTTCGCAGGCTTGAACACGTTGCGGCGCATTTGCAGTCTATTGACGTTCACGACCAGCGGGAAGACGACCTTATTTTTCCGGTTCTGGAAAAATATCCCTGCAGGAGCATTTGCATTGTTCTGCAAAAGGCGCACTGGCGTATAAAAAATATGGTCGGCAATCTGACCACGGCGGTAAATAACTTTAAACATTTTGAGCCGGAGCAATTCAAAATTCAGGTCAACGCTCTGTCCTGCGCGATTGTGCCGATTGTAAGAGAGCATATTTTCCAGGAGGATAATATTTTGTATCCGATTGCGCTGGACGTTGTTCAGGATGAGAAAGTCTGGCGACGAATAAAACAGCTCGGTGAAGAAATGGGATATTGCGCCTTTGATGCGCAACCCTGTTGTACTTAATGGCCATTAAGTCTTCAGCCCGGTTTGAAGGTTGAAAGGGGGCTGGGTGGTCCAGCCGGCAAGCCGGGAAGGTTTAATTTTAGCTCCTCTGCTGGGGACAGAGGAGCTTTTTTTTGTAAGCTTATTTGTGTTTCTTATTTTGGCGTTTCTTCTACCGGCGGAATTGCCTTTTCGACTTCCTTGGTCGTGGTTACTGTCTTCTTGGTGGTTGTGTCTGTAGTTGTTTTTTTGCAGCCGAAAGTTACCGCAAGACCAACTATAACGATGACTATCAGAATTCTTCGCAACATTTTTAAATCTCCTTAAAAAGTGTTTATTTGTTTTTTTTAATTTCGATTTTTTGGGGACTCACAGAGTCTGCTTTTCTTATGTTCCTGTTTGGAAACAGATTACAATAAGAATTGGCGTTTATGATAACACAATTTCAATTTGTGTATGTCAGGGATATGTATGTTTTCTCTGTCGGGGAAAACACCTACAACTGTCTTGTGGGGATTAAACTATGTTTATTGCCACTGTATTGCATCGGCCGGCACGTTTGCCAAATCCTGTGCAAACCAGTCTGCGCCGGAAAGTCTGTCCTGCGTAAAGCTGGACATAATGCCGAGGCATTTGCAGCCTGCGGCTTTTGCCGCGGCTATTCCGCTGGGAGCGTCTTCGACGACTAAACAGTCTTTCGGGTCGAGGCTGATTCGTTTTGCCGCCAGCAGAAAAATATCCGGCGCGGGTTTTTTATGCACAATATCGTTGCCCGTTACAACCACATCAAAAGTATCGGCTGGAATTTTTATCTCGGCAAGATTGCCCATCACCTTGCGTCTGTCCGCGCTTGAGGCGACGGCGAGTTTTTTGCCTGCCGCCCGGCATTTTGCGATGAAATCTCTTACGCCGTTCAGCGGATTCAATTTGCCTTTGATAATTTCGAGGTAAATATCGTAAGTGCGGCTTTTATTGGTTTCGGCATCGAATGGGAAATTATATTTTTCCGCGACGCCGCCGAGGAAGCGGTCTTCGCCTGTGCCGGTGAACGGGTGAAAGTCATCCGGCTGAACTTTCAGACCGAGTTCGGCGAACATCTGTATCGCTGCCCTGGTGATAAGCGGCTCGGAATCGAGCAAAACGCCGTCCATATCGAAGATAATGCCTTTGGGGAGTGTTGTCATATTTTATTTTTCCTTTAATCTGTCTGCGCCGAGCTGACCGCAAGCGGCTTTTATACTTGTGCCGCGGCGAAACCTAATTATTGTTTCAAAGCCCCGCTGCGTCAGAATATCCTTAAAGAGTCTTATTTTCTCGCGGTTTGCCGGGGCAAAATCGCAGCCGGGGTGCGGATTGTACTCAATCAGATTTATGCTTGTGTCGAGAGGCGACAGAATGGCGGCTAATTTCTTCGCGCATTCGCTGCTGTCGTTTATTCCGTCAATCAGGCAGTATTCAATGGTTATTCTCCGGCTGGTTTTTTGGTTGTATAATTTTAGCGCGTTTAAAATTTCGCTCATCGGATATTTATTGGCGGCAGGGACGATTTGTTTTCTCAACTCGTCGTCAGGCGCGTGCAGCGAAACAGCCAGACGCGGATGAATGTCCTCATCGGCGAGTTTCTTTATGCCTGCCGGAATTCCGACTGTCGAAATTGTTTGCCTGCGAATGCCGATGTTTTTGCCGAATGGGTGCGCTAAAATCCGCACAGCTTTTAATGTCTCATCGTAATTTTCAAATGGTTCGCCCATTCCCATAAAGACGATGTTGTTTATTTTGCATTTGGCGTCTTTGGAAATTGTATTGACCTGGTCGATGATTTCACCTGCGGTCAGCGAGCGTTTGAATTTCAGATAGCCGGTTGCGCAGAATTTGCAGCCGAGCCGGCAGCCGATTTGTGTTGACAGGCATATTGTTTTTCGCTCTCTTTCGTCGAGCAGAACGGATTCGATATTCTGGCCGTCGGCGGTTTGAAAGAGATATTTTTCCGTGCCGTCCGGGTCGGAGAGTTTTTCGACGATTTTAAGCTGCGAAATGAAATACCCCGCTTCTGTCAGCGATGCTCGTAAATCCTTGCTCAAGGTGGTCAGGCTGTTTATGTCTGCGGCATCTTTCTGATGAATAAACGTGAAGATATATTTGGCGATATACGGCTTTACGCCGAATTTCGCGGTTATTTGTTCAAGTTCCGACAGCGTTTTATTCTTTAAATCTTTATCCATAAGGCGGAGCATTCTATCATAACCGCCGGCCAATAGCCAAAACTTTTGGTATTATGATATTTTCATTTGACCTGCCGCGGGGGCGTAAGTACAATTCCGGCAACAGTATATAATTTTATGGAGTTTGCAGAATGGACCCGAAAATTTTCAAGGCTTATGACATTCGAGGACTTTATCCTGACCAGTTAAACGAAGATGCCGCGTGGAAAATCGGCAACGCGACTGCGTCATTTTTAAGGTCGCTTTTGCGCGGTTACGAGCGTGGTTTGGCCAATCGTCAGAGTTTATGTGTAGGTCGAGATATGCGGACACACAGCACTGGTTTGTCCGATGCGCTGATAGCCGGTATGAACGCGGCGGGAGCAAACGTAATAGATATCGGAATGATTGACACGCCGCAGATTTATTTCGCGATAAATCATCTCGGCACCTGCGGCGGCGTTCAGGTTACCGCCTCGCATAATCCGGCACAATATAACGGCTTCAAAATTTCCGGTCTTGAGGCCAAGCCTGTCGGACAGGACACCGGCCTTAAGGAAATAAAGCACATCGCCACCGCGCTGCTTCATACGCACGGGGTTATGGACGGGGCGATTGAAAAATACGACCTTACCGAGGCTTACAAACAGCACATTCTGAAATTTCTTGATGCGAAAGTAAAGCCCCTGAAAATGGTTATTGACGCGTCAAACGGAATGGCCGGCAAAATGGTTCCGCTTATTTTTGAGGATTTGGGTATCGAGATTATCAGGCTGAACTTTGAACACGACGGCACGTTTAAGCACGAGCCAAATCCGCTTGTCGAGAGTAATCTGGCACAGCTTAAGGCTACAGTGAAAAAACGCAAGGCTGATGTCGGAATATGTTTTGATGGCGATGCCGACAGATTAGTTGTGGTTGATGAAACCGGTCAGACTATCGGATGCGATATTATGACCGCTCTTTTGGCGCAGTATTTTCTCGAAAAAAATCCAGGCGCCGCAATAGTTTATGACCTGCGGAGCAGTTGGGTTGTTCGTGAAGAAGTTTTAAAATACGGCGGTCTGCCGAGACGCGAAAGAGTCGGACATTCGTTTATGAAAAAGACGCTGCGAACCGCAAGAGCGATTTTCGGCGGCGAATTGAGCGGGCATTTTTACTATCGCGATAATTTCTTCGCAGATTCCGGATTTATAACGCTCGTCCATTTAATAAACATTTTGAGCAGAGCGTCGCAGCCGATGAGCGAACTTGTCAAACCTTTGAAGCGGTACTTCTCCAGCGGCGAAATCAATTTTGCCGTCGAAGACAAAGACGCGATGATGAAGGAATTGAGCAAAAAATTCAGTCAGGGCGAGGCCGACGACCTTGACGGCATAACAATTCAGTTTAAGGACTGGTGGTTCAACTGCAGGGCAAGCAATACCGAACCGTTTTTGAGACTGAATATCGAAGCAAAAACAAAGGACGTACTCGATAAGCAGCTTGCCGAAATCAAAGCAATACTCGGCGAGCCGGTGGAACATTAAAAGAAAATCAAAAATAAAATATCAAAAATAAAAAATATGGAACTCGCCTGCGGCGAAGAAGATTTTAAATAGATTTCTCCGCTTCGCGTCGAAATGACACCCAAAACTGCGTTTTTTTATTTGCCGTAGATTTGCTTTAATTGTTCTTCGGTTGGCAGGGCGGCATAGATTTCGCCGGCGGGCCCGATATAGTTCGTGCCTTCCTTTTTCAGAGTAATCGGAGTCTTTGTGCCGTCACTGTTGTTTAACAGAATGGTAACCGTATTGGCCGGGGGCGCATTAGACTTCAAACCATACACAGGCTTCAATTGTTCTTCGGTCGGCAGTGTTGAATAGTATTCGTTTTGCGGCCCGATATAGCCTGTACCCTGCTGCCGAAGCGTTACAGGCGTTTGTGAACCATTATCGTTTTTAATCCAGATTACGGTAGTTTGGCCGCTTGCCGCAGTAGTTTGGACAGCAGCTTGACTGCTGGCAACTTCGCCCTTCACTCTGCCATCCGCCAATCTTTCCACCGGAGAGACATAGACCTGAACAGGAGCGGCTTGCTGCACTATTACGGGCGCCGGTTGAGCGATTACAACAGGCCTTTCGATCACCACAGGATAATCGTAGTAGGGATAATAGGGGTAACCATAGGCTCCCCAATAATGAGGGCCATGGTGGCCGTAGCCGTAGCCGAATCCCCAGCCACCGTCGTAGATTCCAATACTAAAAGACGAATGACCGTGGCCGTGGTGGCTGCGAGCGATAGCATCTGTTGTTGCCAGGGACATTGCAGCAATTAAAACTATAACCGCCAATATGTATTTTATCGTTTTCATTTTATTTATCCTGATATTTACCACGCGACGGTTTTATTACTGCCGCGTTTGCCGATTAAAACTTCTTTTTGCCAGAACCGCAGACCGCTTTTCAGGTCGGTTATTTTCAACTGGAAGTAGTATTCGACCTGCTGATTCTTTTTATCGTAGCGAAGATTATTCTGATATATTTTGCCTGACAGGCTCAAATCCGGGGCGATGAGCGTGCCTTTGCTCGGCATTGTGTCCTGTTTGAATTCGTCGCCTTTGGCCGAATCGCGAACATCTCTCAAATCGTTGACCATAGAATCGCGGTTGCTGTCTTTGCCGCCGACTGCCGATGTCATAACGACCTGTCCGCTGTTGGAGATATCTTCTTCGATTTTAGCCGAGAGCAAATCGGTGTCGATTCTCTGCATAGTGTCGTTTGTGATAACGCCTGTGGTCAGAACATATTTGCCGCCATCCTGTCTGGCTAAAACGCCGGAGCTAAGCAGCGATTGAATCATTTCGCTGGCGGCCTGGTCGAAGTCTCTGTAATCCAGAGCCATAACCTGTTTGCCCGCGTCGTTTGTGGTGTCGATTTTCGTAACCTTTTCGCAGCCAACTGCAAAAGTCATCGCGATAAATAACAGTGTCAGTTTTTTCATAGTTTTATCCTTTCGCTTTTCTTGTGTTAATTTTGAAGTCAACGGCATCTCTTGACGGCGCCGTGGCAGTGAAGCTGAAATCGGACATCGCCTTTGCCGAGACACGTAGCCAGACTGTCTGTTGAGCCTCTATTCGCATACCCTTATCGTTGAGCCATTCGACTCTGTATTCAAATTGTTTGGTATAGACGGCTCGATTGTGGCCGGAAACCTGAACCTCCATTATTCCCGCGGTGTTTCGCCAGCTTCTGACATCTTTAATGTCTATGCCCTCGCCGGCAAGCAGACTGTACGCCCCGATAAACGGACGAGTTATAATGTTGTTCTCGATGGTATCGCTTCTGACACCCGCCGCGACGCTGACGCGCTTGTCGTGAGGCTTATAGCAGCCTGCAAAAACAAAAACCGAACCGGCAAAAAACATCATCAGCAAACACTTTTTCATATTCATAAGTCCTTATAATTTCTTTCCAAAGGGAATCACATCGCAAATCGGCGGCGAACCCCTTTGTGTGATTTTAATATAGACCAATACATTATCGCAGTCCGGCAGGCGAATGTCAAATGTTTCGCCGTTCACAGCCGTTATCTTAAGTGCTTTATTCTGCGGCATTTGCAATCTTGCGGTCTGAAACTCCTTCGGCAGAGCCGTCCAGATTCGCACATCGGCGGCGTTTGTGAGGAACGAATATAAGGCTACCATAATCGAACCGATATAAGCTCCGTCTTCTGATCTGCGGTTATCTTCATCGTACTGGTTGGTTAGTGCGTACTGTGTCAGCGTCTTGCCCGCTGTTGAAATTATCGCCCTTGCCAAAATGCCTTCGTAATCTTTTTTGAATTCGGAGCTTATGACTCTATCCATACTGCCGACGACGGTTGTGCTGTATTGTACGCCGTTAGCATCAATCAGCAGATACGGAAACGCGATGTCTCTATATTCAAGTCTCGGCAGCGCGATACCGGCGTACTGCACTCTATCGGTTACTATAAACAGCGGCAGGTCGATTCTGAATTCTTCCTTCCTCGGCCCCAGTCCGTTTTCAAAAATAACCCATACGGTATTTTTGATTGTCCGGCCTGTGAAAATAGCCGCTTCCGTTTCCTCGAACTCGTTTGCTATACTTTTATTTTCCGGCACAAGCCCGACGGTTTCTTTCAGCAGATTGCGAGCCGTTGAGATGTCGCCGGTCGCGTTGAAATATATAGACGCTAAATATGTTACGAACGGATTGATGTAATCCATGTAAGGCTCGTACTCGTACAACTGGGGGTATCTGTCCTGAATAGTTCTTTGCGTATTGGGGTCGTTCACAAGGCTGCCGTATTGTGCCTTTTGGATGCTTTCCCTTGTTTTGGCGATTTCTTTTTCAAAGTGTTCTTTCGTTCTTCTCTGCCGGTCTAACGCTCGATTGAATTCCACTTTGGCCAAATCGTAATTGCCCTGTGCCAGAAAATTCAGGGCTTTATACACATTTGCCATTACGCCGTCGTATTCCTGCCCTTTGTATGGAACAACGTTATCGTTGACGGCCACCGCGGCCATATCATCCGCCGCTGAAAAGCGAAGGTCGTAGAATTTGAGAAATTCTTCAGCTTTGTCGAATTCGCCTGTGCTGCCGGCATAATCTTTTAAAGCTCTTTTTGCCGCTGCCGCCTGGAGCGTCCAGAGCAGGTCTTCGCGTGCGGGGTTTGTTTTGTTTTTGATATTTTTTTCCGCGTATGCCGCCGCGGCCTGATAATTAGACGCTTCAAAATGTCCGTCAAACATCAGCAGTTGTTCTTTCGGGGTATTACAACCGGCAACCAGCACAAGACTCACTGAAAATATCAGTAATGATATTTTTCTCATTATTAACTTAAACATACTGTCTCTTAAATAATCCCCGCGGCAAAGGCGGCGAGGTTATTTTGCGGGGATATTCAATTTACTGCCGACGACAAGATTGCCCTTGGCTGAAATCTTTGGATTCAGTTTGAGTATTTCCTTAAATCGGCTGCCGTTGCCGAGCTGCTTTTGAGCGATGCTCCAAAGGCTGTCGCCGTTTTGTATAGTATATGATTTTGCATCGCCTGAAACGGAACTATCCGCTGATACGGCGGATGCGTTTTCATTCCCTATTGCGGGAATTGGTAGTTCCTCTGCCGCGGGGGCTGGGGTTTTAAGAGCTTCAATTTCCATTTTCGCCAGTTGCAGTTCGCCGTTTAAGCGACTTACAATAGCGTCGTAGCCGCGAATTCTTTCCTGCGACTCTGTTTCTGACTTCTGCATTTTCGCCTGCATATCGGCAATTATTACTTTGTTCTTTGAGTTTGCCATCATTATGCCGCCTGCGAATCCTGCTCCGGCAGCGACTATTGCGATAACCGCCAATAAGACTAATTGTTTCATTTTCAGCTTCTTTCAAAAAAAACGTTCCGAGATTGTTTTCCGGATTCTACCCGGCATTTTACGCTATTTTGTTTTATAAGTCAATGCGAGCGGAGGGAGTCGAACCCACAAGCCCTTTCGGACACAAGGACCTAAACCTTGCGCGTCTGCCAGTTCCGCCACGCTCGCATCGGAAGAAAATCAAAAATAAAAAATCAAAAATAAAAATTAAGGAACTGCCTGTCGGCAGAACTTTTTTATACCCTATCCCCTATTTTTTCGATATTTCTTCGATTTTCTTCTCGGCCTTTTGCAGAATGCCCCGGCAGTGTTTAATCAGTGACATTCCCTGCTCGTATTGCGAGATGCTCTGCTCAAGCGAAATCGAGCCATTTTCGATTTTGCCGACTATGTCGGTCAACTTCTTAATCGCCTGCTCGAACGAAAGACCGTTTATGTCAATATCTTTTTCGGCCATTCTTTTCTTTCTATTTTCCTGTTATCCTGCTTTCGATTCGTTTTTCGTCTTTAAGTTCGGTTATTATAGTATCATTTATATTGATTTCTTCAATGTTTTTAATAATTTCGCCGGTGGCGGCGTTTTTTGTAATGGAGTAGCCACGATTCAGAACGCTTTTCGGATTGCAGGCGGTAAGTTTTGCCCCCAGCGTCTCAATACGCAGTTTGATGCCGGCAAAAAATCTGTCGGCCTTTTGAGCTAAATTATTTTCAATACCATCGAGCAACTGCTCTCTATTTTGAACAATCAGCAGGGGGTTACGGAACATCGCCGCGGCAAGAATTGTTTTCAGTCGCTGCCCGCACAATTCAAAAAGCGAAATTGCGTTGGTTTTGATTCTTCTGTCCGCCGATTCGAGTGCCGCCAAAACCTCTTTAATATCCGGCACGGCAATTACGCCGGCCTTCGTCGGTGTTGATGCGCGGGCATCGGCGACAAAATCGGCAATCGTAAAATCAACTTCGTGGCCGACCGCGCTGATGACCGGAATTTTGGAATTGAATATCGCTCTTGCGACGGCTTCCTCGTTGAACGCCCATAAATCTTCCATCGACCCGCCGCCTCTGCCGACGATAATAACGTCTAAATTTAATTTGCTGTTGCGTTTGTTGACATCTTTGATTGCTGCGGCGATTTTCTCGGCAGCCCCATCGCCCTGAACAGGCACGTCATAAAAAAACAATTCCGCGACAGGCCAGCGGTTGAAAATACTGTCGGTTATATCGTGCAGCGCGGCGCCGGACTTGCTCGTGAGTATGCCGATTCTAAATGGATAATCAGGCAGCGGTTTTTTATGCTCGTCGTCGAAAAGACCCTCGGCGGCGAGTTTATTTTTCAACTGCTCAAACGCGAGCTGCAAAGCTCCCACGCCGGCAGGACTCATCGAATCAGCGTAAAACTGGTATTTCCCCTGCGGCGGATAAACGTCAATATGGCCGGTCGAGACAATCGCAAGACCGTTTTCAGGTTTGAATTTGAGTTTGGCAAAATCGCTCTTCCACATCACGCACGGCAGAACGGCGTTTGCGTCTTTGAGGTCGAAGTAGCAATGCCCGCTCGAATGCTGCTTAAAACCGCTTATCTGGCCTGTTATGGTGATTTTGCCGGGCAGGGTGTTTTCCAAAGCCGTCTTGATAATAAACGTAATCTGGCTGATGGTTAAGATATCAGTCTTTTTGTTGCTGTTTGGCTTGTCAAATAAACTTTGTTCCATAGTTTCAAAATATATCAAAAATCAAAAATTAAATATCAAAATTATGGATTGCCTTTCGTTCGACCCAGAGGCTCTCGACGGGCGGCAGACTATTTTTTATTTTTGATTTGTCATTTTGATTTTTACATTTTGATATTTGATTTAGAGTTATTCGAATCCGTTTGCGTATTCGGGTTTGCCGTCGTCGCTGTCGTAATTCGCGCTGTCGCCGGCTATGCCTTTAAATTCAAATCGGCTGATTTTCTCGGCCTTTTTTGTGCCGTCGTCGATGGTAACTATAATGCCGTTGAGCCTGACATCTTCCGTCGCGATTTCAAACGGGCAGGGCATCTGCGTTCTGAAATTTTTCAAAACCGATTCGATTTTTCTGCCGAGCACCGAATAATGCGCTCCGGTCATTCCGACATCTGTTATATAAGCTGTGCCTTTCGGCAGGATTTTTTCGTCCGCGGTGGCGATGTGCGTGTGCGTCCCGAATACGCACGAAACTCTGCCGTCTAAATAATAACCCATCGAAACTTTTTCGCTGGTGGCTTCTGCGTGCATATCGACGATGATAATATCCGCCTGATTTTTGAGTTTGCCGAGCATCGAGTCAATGCAGTCGTAGGGGCTGTCTGCCGGTTTCATAAAAATTCTGCCGATTAGCGGCACAACCGCGACAGTCGCGCCTTTGGCGGTTTTATACATCGCAAAACCTCTGCCAGCCGCGTAAGCCGAAAGATTTGCCGGCCTGGCGATATTGTCATTGCTCTCGAGAACCGAAATAATATCTTTCTTTTTGAAGACGTGGTCGCCGAGGCTGATAAGATTAACGCCATATTTGATTAGTTTGTGATAAATCTGCGGCGTAAGACCGCTGCCGCCTGCGGCGTTCTCGGCGTTTGCAATAACGCAGTCGATTTCGTTATCCCTGATAATCGAGTGCAGATTATCCGCGATAATCCGTTTGCCGGGTCTGCCGACCACATCGCCGATACATAAGATATTCAATTTCATTTTTTTCTGTGTCCTGTGGCTGCTATCTTGCGTATTCGACACAGCGAACTTCACGCAGCAGCGTAACCTTGATTTCGCCCGGATAGGTCATTTCTTCTTCTATCTTCTTGGCGATGTCTCTTGCCGTCTTGTTGGCGTTTTCATCGTCAACATTATTGGCGTTGACGATAACGCGAATTTCTCTGCCCGCCTGAATCGCGTAGCAGCTTTCAACGCCTTTGAACGTGTTGGCGATTTCTTCGAGTTTTTCGAGCCGCTTGATATAGCGTTCGAGCGTTTCTCTTCTTGCGCCCGGCCGTGATGCGCTGATTGCGTCAGCGGCGGCTATTAAAGGTGAATATGGGTTATCCGCCGCTATGTCGCCGTGGTGTGCTTCGACTGCGTTAAGGATTATCGGCGACTCGTTGTATCTCTTGAGGAAGTTTGCGCCGATTGCAGGGTGGCCGCCTTCGATTTCGTGGTCCATCGCCTTGCCGATATCGTGCAGCAGGCCTGCTCTTCTGGCGATTGAGCCGTCTAACCCAAGCTCGTCTGCCATCACCTGCGCCAGAAATGCGACTTCTACGCTGTGCCGCAGGACGTTTTGGCCATAGCTCGTTCTATAATTGAGCGTTCCGATTTCCATAATAATTTTATTGTTAAGGCCGCGAACGTCCACCTCGACCGTGGCTTCTTTGCCGACCTGCATAATTTTCTGAATTACGTCTTTTTTGGTCTGCGCGACGAGTTCTTCGATTCTGCTCGGATGAATTCTGCCGTCCTGAATGAGCCTTTCCATCGAAAGTCTGGCGACTTCTCTTCTTACGGGGTTGAACCCGCTGATTACGATAACGCCGGGCGTGTCATCGACGACGACATCAACGCCGGTCGCTTTTTCAAACGCTCGAATGTTTCTGCCCTCTCTGCCGATGATTCTGCCTTTCATATCGTCGCTTGGAATGTCGATTGTCGAGACGGTTACTTCGCAGGTCTGGTCGGCGGCGTATCGCTGAATGGCCGAGCTGATAATTTCTCTGCCCTTGTCTTCAGCCGCTTCCAGCATTTCTTCGGTTTTACGCTGGATAATTACGCTCATTTCCTGCTCACATTCGTCTTCGAGCTTTTTGAGCAGCAGTTGTCGGGCTTCCTCGGCGTTCATCGCGGTAATTTTGAGGAGCTGGTTTTTCTGTTGAGCGATTGTAACGCCGATTTCTTTTTCGCGTTCGTCAAGCTGGCTGACACGATTTTTTAAGTTCTGCTCGGTCTGCTGAAGGTGTTTTTCACGCTGGGCGATTTGGTCGTTTTGTCTTTCGATAGCGTCTTCGTGTTTGGTTAATCTTCTTTCCGCTTCGCGAATTTCAGCCTTTGCCTGGTTGGCTTCCGCGGTAAATATCTCTCTTTTTTTCAGTGTTTCAGCGGTTGCGTCAAGATTGGCAGCCCTGATGATATTTTCCGCCTGCTGTTTTGCCTCTTCGATTTGTTTTTGCAGGTCTTTTTTGAGATTGGTTGTCTTTATTGTTGCGATAATTTTACCGGCAACAAATGCCAGTACTACACCCAAAACAATCCCCCCGATGACGATTCCGGCAATGGCGGCATTGCCGGTTAAAGCTAAAATATCCATTTTTCAAACCTTTCCTATACGTTGTCTACTATCAAGAATTGATTTGCGAAAACAGACAGCGCAAGGCAGAGGTGAAAAGTTACAAGAGATGAAAAAAGTTGAAATCCATTTCAAAAATTCAGATTTTCAGGTTTTCCCTGTTTAGATAGGTTTCTTACGAACCCCCGCAGACAATATGCCCGGCTCTGATATTTTTGATTTTTTGAGTTTCACTGCTTCCAAATTCATAGTTTTTTAGATAGATTTCACTTTTCTTAGTCACCGATGTTGCCTTTTAACTCACAAAACCTCTCGACTTGAGAAACCTCTAACGCCGAGAAGCCGGCTCACAGTGTTTTTGTAACTTTAACAACACTAAAAAGGACTTTCGTCCCTGCCTTTGCGAACGTCCGCTGCGGACTGCACAGTCGGCAAATCGCAAACCACATATTAACTGTACATTGTCTTATCGGCAAAATCAAGGTCAAAAATTTTTATATAAGTTTATAAAAAAAGAATTTTTTTGAAAACTTGCGCAAATTTTCCATTTTTTTTAGGGCAATTTTGCGGAAAAACCTTATTTAGCATCAAAAAACCACTTGTAGATATTAAAGGTCTGCAAGTAAATTGCAAAAAATTGAAAGTTTTTGCAAATTTTTGACGGGTTTTGACGATTTTAACTGCGAATTGCGTGGGTTTTCGGGGATTTTGATGGTTTTTGATGTGGTTTTTGCAAGTTTTATTAAGGAGTAAATAATTCGGTTTTTATTGTGAAGGCACAAAGTAGCAAAGGCACATAGGCACAAAGTTGTGGAATCGGCCTGATGGCCGATGAGAGTTTAATTGACCGCTCCATTACTGTCGCGGCTCTGATTACGTCGTCGTGGTATTATCGGGCGTTAAAAAAAAATGTGAAAAAGTTCGCGCAATTTTTGCATATTCCAAAATCATTTCTTATGCTTTCACCGGCATATTCAATCGCCGCAAAAGGGCGGTTGATGCCGCCTTTATGTTATGGGACGTAAAATGGTTTTATAAATGATTTTGTTGCCAATGTGGTGTGCGGGTTAAGCGGGCGTACCGGTTAGCCGATACCAGTTTAGAATAAATTGACAAAAAAACAGTAAATTCCTTATAAGGAGCAAGAAAAATGAAAAAAAGAAATGGTTTTACATTGGTCGAAATTTTGATCGTCGTGGTTATTTTGGGCATTCTGGCCGCGATTGTCATACCGCAGTTCAGCGATGCCAGCGAACAGGCCAACCTGTCGAGTCTTACAAGCAATCTGCAGACTGTTCGTTCGCAGATTCAACTTTATAAGATTCAGCACAATGGCGCGTTGCCGGGAGCTGGAACAGCAGATTTCACCGCTGCGTTAACCGGCGTTACGAGCATTGCCGGTGCGACAGTCGCAGTCGGCACATCAGGAGCTGTTGGTCCTTACCTGCAGGCGATACCGAAGAATCCGTATGTTACCGGAGCGGACGCGGCAACTGTAGTAGAAGGTGTGGTTGCTCCTACTATCGATGGCAAGGGCTGGTATTTCAATACCTCTACCGGCGCGTTTAACGCCAACGACACGGCTGCCCACGCTGCTTACTAATCTGACGATGAAGTTTCGATAGAATCGAAAAAGACAATACAGGCTGGTCGGTCTTTCGGGGCTGACCAGCCGTTTTTTTTAAAAACAGAAACGCAGTTATCAGTTATCGGTTATCAGTGAAGAAATTTACAAAATATAAGGGTAGCTCTAAAAAACGAGATTGCTTCGCTACGCTCGCAATGACAAGGTGTATTTTTAGAGGTTGCCATAGTGGTTTTACACTTGCAGAGGCGATGCTTGCGCTTGTGGTCTTTACGATAGCGGTGGCGGGATTGCTCCTGCCGTTCGCATCGAGCGCGGCGGTGCAGCAGCAGGGGTATAATCAGACGCTTGCCGCCAAGCTCGCCGCTGACCTGATGGAACAAATCATCGCGACGGATTTTAGCTCGATTGTTTCAAGTTACGGCAGCTATACAGAATCCAAAGGGCATATCAAATCGGCGGCAGGGATAGATTTAACAGATTCAATGTACGCTTCATTAAGTAGAACGGCCTCCTGTGTTTATGTTTATATGCCGCAGCAGAGCAGTTATGGCAGTCCGAATTTTATAAAGATAACGGTTAGCGTTTATCAGGACGGTACGAAACTTGCGGAGATTGTAAGGTTAAAAAGCAAATAAAAAGAGTTAAAAACTAAAAGTGAAAAGTGAAAAACTGTGGAATCGCCTTCGGCGATGAGATTTTAAAGCTGCGTGGGCTTCCCCCTTCGCTAAAGCTACGGAGGACAGGAAGATCCCACCCTACAAAGCTGAAAAGCAAATGAATAATGAATAGTGAATAATGAATAATTTTGGAATCGGCTGAAGCCGATGGATTTAAAAAAACGGTTATCAGTGAAACAGATAATAAAAAATAACGGTTTTACGCTTGCGGAAATGATAATGGCGATGACGGTTACGGGCATTATTCTTGCCGCGATCGCTACGCTGGCCTTTGCGCTCGGCTCGGCAAATGACTCTGCCGATGATACATCAGAAATCCAGAGCAGAATCAGATACACAACAATCCGATTGGGCGAATTAGTCAAAAACTGCAAGCTGATTTGTTATAATTCCGGCACAGAAGTCGCAATCTGGCGGGCGGACGACAACGGCGATAATAAAATCAATCCGGGCGAATTAGTCTATATCGAAACGGAAAGCGGCAGCGAAATCCGGTTTTTGTCGTTTAAGCCGACGGGAGTAGCGGCATTGTCCGGCCTTACGCTTGCGGCAATAGGCATAAGCACTACAAAAGATGCGATGAAAGCCGGCTGTGTGCCGAGTTATATTACGCTTATTACGAATTGCAGTTATGTAACATTTACGACTGATGCGGCGGCTCCTTTTTCCAAAAAGCTCAATTTGTTTTTCGGCGTTCAGCAAAAAGGAGTTACTCAAAATTATCAGTGCTCGGCGTTTTTGCGTGCGCAGGGGGGGTATCTGCTTAACAGCAGCGGAACAGCGATTATTTCGAGCGATGACGATATGTAAAAGAGTTAAAAACTAAAAGTGAAAAGTGAAAAACTGTGGAATCGGCCTAACGGCCGAAACTGTTTTATGCTGGATTCCCGCCTGCGCGGGAATGACAGAAAAACCGCGTGGGCTAAAGCCCACCCTACAAAACTAACGGCCGATGGGATTTAATGAAATGTAAATGTCATAATAATGCCAAAGGAATGGTGCTGATTATTGTGCTGATACTTGTTGGGGTGATAACGATTGTCGGGCTTGGGTTTATCGTGCGCGGCGATGCGGAGCTTGCGTTCGGCCAGAATATGGAAATGAAGGCGGATATGGACTATTTGGCTGATTCCGGTCTTGCACACGGCAGGGGACTTGTTATGTGTCCGCACGATTTGGCCGGTGAGCCGAATGTGTATTTAGTACAGCAACTTAGCACAGGTTCGGATTATTATGATGTGAATGTAACAAAAACTTCCGAACTTGATTTTCAAATCAAATCCGACGCGTACAGAATGCAAAACGGCTCAAAATTTGCAACCAATAGTTTGACGGCGAAACTTCGTCTTGACCCTGCGGTGGCGTTTTGGACGAATACCGGCTGTCAATTTAATTATAATTCCAACGTGGTCGTGAACGGCGATGTTTATTGCAGCGACAGCCTTGAAAACGATGGAATTATTAATGGCGATTGCTTTGCTGACGCGCTGACAGGTACGGCCGCGACAGGAAGACTGAACGCTAAAACAGCCCTTACAACACTTCTTAGCAGGCCGACGATTACTTATGCGCTGCTCACTTCAAATTTTGCAACGCAACCCATAGGCAGCAGCAGTCTGAACAACGTAACATTAAGTGGAACGCCTGTCGTTTATTACAGAAACGGCGATTTGAAAATCATAAGCGATGTCGTTATTAACGGCTGTCTTGCGGTGAACGGCGATTTGACGATTACAGGCACAAATAATATCATAACCGCCAAGAAGAACGCTCCGGCGATTTATGTGAGCGGGAATCTTATATTGAAAGAAGGCGCGAGGATAACGATTGACGGGCTTGTTTTTGTCGATGGCAGAATAGAAATGCCGGTTCTAAATCAGTCAACAGCGATAACCGGCTCGCTTATTGTCGATGACGGGATACGATATATTTTGCCGGATTATTCCAGCAATCACTATGATGGTGTTATAAACGGAGATTGTGCGGGCGCGGACGGTAAATTGGACGGCGCCATAAATTTTGACGGCAGCGGCGATTACATAGACATAGGAAACGCGGCAAATCTGAATATTACAAGCAAAATCACAGTCGCGGCGTGGATAAGAGTGAACACCTTCGACAAAGCATATCAGGCGGTAATTACAAAGGGCGATTCAAGCTGGCGACTGCAGAGATATTCAAATACCGGCCGGATGGAGTTTTCGTGCAGCGGTACGAGCAATCCGATATTGATAGGCATAAGAAGCGTTAATGACGGTCTGTGGCATCACGTCGCGGGTGTTTATACGGGCATCAGAATGTATCTTTATGTCGATGGAGTATTGGATAATTATCAGGACGCCATCGGCAGCATCAGCACAAACTCGGCATCGGTTTATATCGGCGAAAATTCCGAAATGACGGGCAGATACTTTAACGGCAGAATAGACAGCGTGAAAGTCTGGAAAAAGGGACTTTCGTCGGTTGAAATTTGGGAACTTTATACCGGCGGTTCGCCTGCTGGCACTGACCTTGTCGGCTGCTGGTATATGAATACGGGAGGCTGCTCGACGACAATCAACGCCGCTCCATTGAAGGCGGCGGTGTGGCATTGGCCGAGCGGCGTAAAAGACCGCTGGTCGCCTGCGGCAGGGGCGTTTTATAAGTCAATAGTAAGGAACTAAAAAAAATCCGAAATCCTAATATCTAAATTCTAAACAAATCCAAATAACCAAAATTCAAATTACCAAAACTTGTAAATTCGCAACACTTTAGCCATTTGCAGCATTCGGCATTATTTCGCCCTTTCAGGGCTTTGTGTTTTGGCGGACAGCGTACCCAGGGCGTTGCCCTGGGCTGATATATTTTGCCCTTTCAGGGCTAAATATCGGCACTACAGTCGGCTAAAGTGTTGCTAAATTCGTTGTTTTGAGTATTGGTGTTTGTGTTTTGATATTGTTTAGGATTTAGAATTTAGCAATTAGATTTTTTTTTATTATCGGTCATCTTCGAGAATAACACCCTCAACGCCCGATAATAACATACCATCATAGTCATTCATTCAAAAACATACTTTTACGCGGTTAAGCCCAAGTTCACATAAGACGAAACAATATAAGGAATTACCGCGGATTTACTGTGTTTAAAGAGCGGAAATGATGAAAAATATGAAAAATCGAACGCCTGCGTTCACGCTGGTTGAAGTGATGATTGTTGTAATCATCGTCGGCATTCTCGCGGCGATTGCGATACCGATGTACACCTCGGCGGCGAGCGTGCAGTTGAGCGCGGCGGCGAATATGATTGCTTCGGATTTGGAATACGCAAAGAGTATGGCGATAAGCACGGGCAAAAACTATCAGGTCGTCTTCGACACGACGGCGGAAAGCTACTGCATACAAACTGCCGGTGCGACGATAGCACATCCGGTTCGCGTCGGACAAAATTACGCTGTTACTTTTGCATCCGACAGCAGGCTTGATAAGGTTGATATTACAAGCACGACATTCGGCACGGGCGATACGATTAGTTTTGATTATCTCGGAACACCCAGCGTCAACAATGGAGAGATTGTTCTGACAGCCCAGGGCGGCACGATGAAAGTAAAGATTGAATCGGTAACGGGATATATAAGCATAGAATAAAAGATTGAAAATATGTTTGAGATTAAAAATATATTTGAGTTTTTAAAAACAAATACCAGCCCAATCGGTCTGGACGTGAGCAGCAGCGCCGTGAAGATGCTTCAGCTCCAGAGCAGGTCAGAGAAGATGGCTGTGATTGCCGCCGATGAAGTTCAGCTTAGCTCGGAGGTCTGCGACGACGAGCATTCGGCAAGAGACGCTACCGTCGCAGCCATAAAAGAGATTTTGGCGAAGGGACGATTTCAAAAGAGGGAAGTCGTTTCGTGTCTGCCGAGTTCAAAGCTGATAATTAAGAGTCTCCGGCTCGACGTGTTTGAAGACCAGGAAATTGAAAAGGCTCTTAAAACCGGCACGATTGACCGGATAGGTCTAAAGGCGGATACGCACGAGATACGGTTTTTCTCGGCTGGAAGCATCAAGCAGGGCGAAGAAGTTAAGAATGAAATAATTCTTTTCGCGATAGAGAAAGAGGCTCTCAAAAACCATATAGAAATGCTCGAGGAAGCAGGCCTTACGTCTGTGGCGATTGATACCGTGCCTTGCGCACTGTTCAGAAGTCTGCAAAGGTCTCTGCGGAGAGTTGCCGACCAGGAAAAGGCAAATGTTTTTGTCGAAGTAGGTTCAAGTTATACGACAATGATAATCGGCAAGGCGGGCGAAATAATTTTCGCCAAGCAGATAGATATCGCCTCGGAGCAGATAAACAAACAGGTTTCTTCGCGATTAGGGATAGGAATCGACGACGCTATTCATTTGCGAAGCAAGCTGCGGAGCGAAACCGAATCGCAGGAAATCGAGCCGGCGACCCGTCAGATAGTTATTGACAGTATGTACTCTGTAATCGACGAGCTGGCCAGAGAGATATCGCTTTGCTTTAGATATTATTCGGTAACATTCAGGGGGCAGAGGCCTAATCAGGTTGTTTTTGCCGGCGGGGAGGCTTATGAGCAGACGCTTATAAACGCTCTGAAACGCCATCTTGGGATTGATATAGAAGTAACCGAGCCGTTGCGCGGGTTTGACCTTTCAGGGGTTGATTTCCCCGCGGACAAAAGAGCTATGCTGTGTGAGTGGGCGGTGGCTACCGGACTTTGCCTTAAGGGTATGGGCATAAATGAAAGGGCGGTGAATCATGAGAGAAATTGATTTTCTGCCCGATTGGTATAAACACGGACGCGCAGAGCAGCGCAAGCATCGTGAGTTTTATATAGCGATAGGGCTTATTATGCTTGTGATGATAGTGTGGAGCGTTTTCGCCAACGGCAGAGTGGCCGCTGTAAAAGCGAAAAACGCGACGCTGCAAAACGCCAGACTTATTCAGACGCGCGGGCAGACGGAATATGACGACGCTCAAAATCAGTTTGAGCAGATGCAGGCGAAACAGCGGATGTTAGACAGCGTTAAATCGAATATGGCGGTTTCGAATGTTCTGGCCGAAATATCGCATCTGCTGACAGGCGGAGTGGTTTTGAGAAAGCTCGAAATAAAGGCCGAGCCTTTGCCGTCGCAGGATAACTCGAAAAGCGAAATTAAGATTTATTCGGCCGATTCGGCTCAATCGAAAACTTTTGATAATAAGGTAAGGTTTAAAATTGTTATCAGCGGTCTGGCCTCCGACGCGGCGCAGGTTGCTGAAACGATAAATATGCTTGAGATGTCGGATTATTTTTTTCAGGTTATACCCGGTTTTTCAAGAAATATTCCTGTCGGAGAACGGCAGATGTGTGAGTTTGAATTGACCTGTTATTTGTCGAATTACATTTTGAAGCAGTAGATATGACTCCGAAACTGGAACAAAAACAAATTGTTATGTCGGTTGCCGTTGTGGCGATGGCGGCGGCGTTTGTGTTTTTTCAATATATGCCGCTGAATAAGAAAGCTCGAATTCTCAAGGCAGAAAACATTGTTTTGCTTACGGAGAATTCCGCTATCGGCTCTCGTTTGGAAACTTTGCCGCAGATAACCAAGGAAATTGAGACGCTGACGCAGCGTGTCGGCGACTTTGACGCGAAGATTCCTTTGGGCAGGGCGCACGGCGAATTTCTGCAAAGTCTCGCTTCGGTGATGAAGAAGCAGGGGCTTGAGGAGCTTGTGGTTCAGCCCGGCGAAGAAACGCAGGCCGGGGAACTTGTAAAGATACCTGTTTATATACGCTGTCAGGGCAAGTTAGTGCATATTTTTAAGTTCTTCAAGGCACTGGAAGGTTTTCAGAGAGTTATTCAGATAGAAGAAGTTTTGATGACGGGCAGCGATAAGTTTGACGGCAGTTTGGTTATGCAGGCGAAAACAAATATATTTTACAGGAATAAATAGTGAGACCCGCTCCGCAAAAAAATGTTGACCGAAAAAGAGCAGTCGCCGCGAAGAATACCGCGCAGCGAAAGAAGCTGATATTCGCCGCGGCTCTGCTGGCGGTTATGGGTATTTTGTGGCTTAGGCTTTTTATGGGCAAAGGCAAGCCGCAGGCGGCGTTGGCAGTTTCGCAGGCGAATGTTTTGGCGGCAGCTTCGGCTGTGTCGGCAGGAAACGGCGTGGTGTTTGTAGATTTGCCGGTTGTTCCGGAAAGACATAATATTCTGGCGAACGATTTCTTCGACGCGAAACTTTTTAAGGAATTCGGCTCGGCGACTTCGAGCGAAATGACGCAGCCGGGCAATGATTCGCAGAATATAAGTTCAGCATCGGCCGCTGTGAACGCGATGGAGCTTGTCGCGATTGTCAACGACAAAAAGCCGCAGGCTTTTATCGAAGACAAGCTGCTGGAAGAAGGGCAGAGTTTCAGATTTGTATTTCACGAACAGAATTATGAGTTCAAAGTTGTAAAAATTTATAACAACAAAGTCGAACTCGAATGCAATGGCGCGATTATAACGAAAAGGATACCTGAATCCTCGCCAGGTCAGGATAATAAGGAGTAAAAAATGAAACGGAAAAATAAAACCAGAAAAATATCGGCAGGCGGGAAAAATATTATTGTTTTATGCGCGGTTATGCTGCTGGCCGTCGGGGCGATTGTCGTCGTCGGAGCGGAATCTAATTCTCTGCCTCCGTTCGAGGAAAAGCCCGTTCTTTTGGAGCAGGCCGACAGCGGCGTTATAATCGGCGAAGCCAATCAAACGGTTCAGGCTGAAGAATTTTTCAGCGACCAGTCGGCGCAGTCGATAAGTTTCCGCAAGGATATGTCAATAAGAGACGCTCTTCGGTTTTTGGCAGCGAAGTATCAAAAGAACATTATCCCGTCGGCGAACGTCAACGGAAAACTTAATGTTACGAGCCTTTATAATGTTTCATTTGAGCAGGCTTTGAACGCTATTCTCGGCCCGGGTTATCACTACGAAATAGACGGCAATTTTATACGGATTTACACTACCGAAGAATACGCCAAATACTCGAATGATTCCACCAGACTAACGAGCAGAGTTTATTCTCTTTATTATCTTAACGCCGAGGAAGTAAAAACGCTTATAACGCCGATAATGAGTTTAGTCGGCAGAGTCGCTTCGACAACAGCGGCATCATCGGATACCGAAGCCGGGTCAGGCGGCAATTCCAACGCGATGAGAGATACGATAGTTGTTTTTGATTTTCCCGACAGATTAGACAAAATAGAACAGATGATTAAGCAAATTGACGTGCAGCCTCAACAGATTATGATTGAGGTTACGATACTTGAGGCTGGTCTTTCGGAGTCAACGCAGTTCGGCATAAACTGGACCAAAATAGGAGGCCTTGCAGCGGCTTCAACTCCTTTTGGTATATCCGCTAATCTTTCCAACTCCGCGGCGACAGCTTTTACGGCAACGCTTAATAATGATGAAATAACCGCTGCGATTACGGCTCAAGAGGGTATTACGGATACTACGGTACTGGCCAATCCGAAAATTATGGCATTGAATAAGCAGGCGGGTTATATAAATATCGGCGAAGAGAGAGGCTATACCGCAAGCACAACGCAATCTCAAACTACGACAACTTCAGTTGAATTTCTTATAAGCGGTACAATTCTGCGGTTCAGGCCGTTTATATGCGAGAATGGATACGTTCGTATGGAACTCAATCCTGAATTGAGCACCGGCACGCTGCAGGATGCCAACAGCGGCTCGCTGCCGTTGAAAACCCTTACGACGGTAAAAACTAATATAATGGTAAAGGACGGCAAAACTATAATTATCGGCGGTCTGTTCAAGGAGGACCTTACCAGCAGCGATACGCAGGTGCCGATAATCGGAGACCTGCCGCTCATTGGCGGACTATTTAAGAGTACCAGTGATAGAAATGTTCGCAAGGAACTTGTTGTTCTTATAACGCCGCACATTATCAATGTGCCTGAAGACCTTATTCCTGAATCTGAAGAAAAGCTCGATGATGTTGACCGGATAGTTGACGGTTCACGCGATAGAATGGGCTGGGGAGCAAGAGCAAGGTTCTATGAAGAAGCTTATGACAAAGCGATAGACTACTATGCGGACAAGGAATACAACAAAGCTTTGACGGAATTAGACTGGATAATCGCTTACAGGCCTAACGCTCTTGAAGCGGTTAAATTTAGAGAAAAGATTCTCGCGGAAACCAATCCGACCAAACTTAAAGGCTCGAAACGGGTAATGCGAGACGAGATGGATAATAAGCTCGATAAAAAATGGAAACGGCGATAGGAATTTAATGAATAATGAATAGTGAATAGTGAATAATTTTGGAAGTTTTTAAAATGATTAAAAAGTATTATTTATTTCCGATAGCGGTAGGGCTGCTTGGACTGATTGCGGTTCTGACAATCCCGCTTGGCGGGGCTTACTGGGCAAGGACGATGCTCTGTATTTTAGTTGCCGCCGCGGCGGGCGTAATTGCGTGGTACTTATATATCGAAAATAAAACACTTCTTGCGCAGTTTGAAAGTCTTAAAAACGATTTCAAAGCGCAACGCGAAAAAGCGTCGCAGAGCAACAGAGAAACAAAGGATATGCGTTTGCAGGTTCAGCTCCTTAAACGGCAGAAACGAAATACCGAAGCGATTATTTACAGTATTTCCGATGCGGTAATCGTTACCGATGCCAGCGACAGGCTGCTAATGGCTAATGAACCTGCCGGCGAGATTTTTGGTTTTAAACTCGAGCAGGCGACTCTCAAGCCGATTGACGAGCTTGTAACCAAAAACGAACTGGTCAAGCTGATTAAAAGCAGCAGAAGCAGCAGAGTAAGGCACGTCAAACACGAGCTTGTGTTTGAATCGGCTGAAACGCCGTCCACATATAACTGCACGATTTCGTGTATTTACGATGACGACAATGAAGTTTGCGGCGTTGTTGTGGTTCTGCACGATATCACGCGTGAAAAAGAAATATCGCAGATGAAAAATGATTTTGTCAGTCACGTTTCGCACGAGTTGAAAACTCCGCTCGCCTCAATCACGGCGTATTCCGAAATGCTCGTTGACGGCGAGGCGAATGACGAAAAGACGAGAAACGAATTCTATTCGATAATTCAGAATCAGGCGCAAAGACTTAATCGCCTTATTGAAGACATTCTCAATGTCTCGCGTATTGAGTCCGGTTTGATAAAAGTCAATAAAGAATCCGTAAGCACCGCTTTGATTGTGCGCGATGCCGTTCAGATGATTAAGAGCTACGCGGCGGAAAAGGAAATCACGGTTGATGCCCAGACGGCCATTGTTTTTGACCAGGTCAATGCGGATAAGGATATGATTTCGCAAGTTGTGATAAATCTGTTAAGCAACGCGGTCAAATACACTCCCAACGGCGGAAAAATAACCGTCAACAGCGAAGTTGACGAATCGGAAGGAGTTGCAAGGGTAACGATAACCGACACTGGAGTCGGGATTCCTGCCGACGAGATTTCGCACGTTTTTGAAAAGTTTTACAGGGTAAAAGCGAACAACAAATGCGCCAAAGGCACAGGTCTTGGGCTTAACCTTGTCAAACAGATTGTCGAAAAAGTACATCAGGGCAGAATTTTTGTAACCAGCGAAGTCGGCAAAGGCAGCAGCTTTGGATTTGAGCTGCCGCTTGTGTCCGCTGAAAAAGTTATGGCAAAATAATCCTTAATTAAGGAGATAAAAAATGGATAACAGAAAAGTTTTAGTGGCTGACGATGAAGTTCATATTGTAAATGTCGTTGCGATGAAACTTCGCAATAACGGTTTTGATGTCGTTACGGCCGATAACGGCGCGGAGGCGTATAGGCTCTGCTGCGAAGAAAAGCCGGACATTATAATCACCGATTATCAAATGCCGCAAATGACCGGCCTTGAGCTGATTGAAAAGGTTCGCTCGAATCCTGATTTAAAGCACATTCCAATCATAATGCTTACCGCAAGGGGCTTTGCGATTGAAGATGAGCAGAAGGAAAGACTCAATGTCGCCGAGTGTTTGAGCAAGCCGTTCAGTCCCAAGGAACTTCTGGGTTATGTTGAAAGCGTGCTGCAGAGTTCGGCGGCGAAATAGCAAATAACTGCGATTAGGATACAACTATGTTAAAGACTGCCGGCTGTCAGTTTAATAGTATGCAAATGAGAACCCTGAAGGAATTCGGGCGGGAAATTTCCGCGTTCGGCGCAAATCTTATTGTATATGATTCGGAGCTTAATCTCGTTATCAGCTATGACGGCGGCAGATTTATAAGCGATTATGAATCAGGCTCCGCCTGCGCAAAAGAGATTCTCGACTCGCGGTCTGACAAAATAGAAACATTCGGAAAGCTCAATCAAATTCTTGCCGCTGCGCTTTCCTCTGCCGGTCAGGTACAGGCTGTTATTCTTATAGATTGCGGCGAACCGTTCGGCAGCGCGGCGCAGGACAAGCGTGCAGGCGAGCCGAAACTTATGCAGCAGATTTTGAAAATGTTCATCGCGTCATTTAATGACAGCTTCAAAAACAGTCAGCAGATGGAATTGGTCAGCAGCGAATTGTCCCAGACTTATGAAGAACTTATGCTGCTGTACAAAATGAGCACCAATATGAAGATGACGCAGTCGGATGCGAATTATCTTCAGATGGCCTGCGACAGTCTTACCGATTTGGTTAATGTCGAAGGCATAGCTATCTTTCTCGAAAAGAAAATCGGCGACTCCAAAAAGCTAATCCTGACCGCCGGAGCAGGACTAATCGCGCTTGACCACAAACAGGAAGATATGCACGAAATCCTGTTTGAAAGGCTTATGGGCGAATTAGACACCGGCAATGACGCTCTTTTGGACAGCGAAGTTGACGCTCCGTTCAAGTATGAATGGTTCGGCAGAGTCAAAAATATAATCGCCGTTCCGCTCCACGGCAAAGACAAAATTATTGGAATGATGGTCGCCACAAACAGGCTCGATAAAGCCGATTTTGACAGTATTGACGCAAAACTTTTTAATTCGGTCGCCAACCAGTGCGCGGTTTTTATCGAAAACCAGGGTTTGTTTCGAGACCTTAAAGAACTTTTCATCGGTTCGCTGAAGGCTCTTACAAACAGCATCGATGCCAAAGACCAATATACTCGCGGCCACTCGGAACGGGTCGCCCTTATTTCAAAATGGATTGCGGAACGATATTCCCAGATTACCGGCGAACTTGATAATGATGCGATACAGAAAATTTATCTTGCCGGTCTGCTGCACGATATAGGCAAAATCGGAATATCGGAGGCCGTGCTTGGAAAAGAGGGCAAGCTCACCGAAGAGGAGTATGAGCAGATAAAAACTCATCCTTCGATAGGGGCTGGGATTCTTTCTGATATTCGTCAAATGGCCGATATTGTGCCGGGCGTGCTTTGTCATCACGAGAGGCACGATGGCAAAGGTTATCCTAAAGGCCTTCTCGGCGAAGAGATTCCGCTGGTGGGCAAAATCGTGATGATAGCCGACACTTTCGACGCGATGACATCAAAAAGAACATATAGAGATGCCTTGAGCGTGGAAACGACGATCGCCGAAATTGAAAAAGGTCTCGGCGGCCAGTTCGACCCGGAAATAGGTTCGATTTTTCTCAACAGCGATATCGATAAGCTGTGGGAAATTATTCAGAATGGAAATGTCGAAAGTTATTACGCCGAGGATGCCGGCGATTACGGCACAATCGCGGTAGGAGCGCTTTTGAGATGAAAATAAAACATCAGGATTATAATAATGTTACGGTTGTGGAACTGCACGGAGAGTTCATTGAAGAATACTGCAAGCAGTTTCAGGATGAAACATCCGCTCTGGTCAGGCCTGATATGACGGGCATTGTTCTTGATATGAGCAAGGTACCGTTTATTGACAGCAAGGGGCTGGAACAACTGCTCTGGCTTCGCGACTACTGCCACGAAAGCAGAAGTCAGCTCAAACTTGCCGGCCTTGACGATAATCTGGCCAAAATTCTTGAGATAACTCGAATAGACAGCAAACTTGACCGCTATGAAGAATTAGCCGAGGCGGTAAAGAGTTTTACATAGAAGGATTGCTGATATTATGAAAAACGCGACAGAAACAAAATTACAGCTTGGTGAAATTCTCCAGCAGCGGGGCGTTATAACCGCCGAGCAGATTACCGAAGTCCTTTCGCATCAGAACAGCGGCGGCCATCAAAAACTGCTTGGCGAACTGCTCATCGAGAAGGGCTACTGCACCGAAAACGATATCTCTGCCGCGCTTGCGACGACTTACGGCGTTCCTTACGCCCAGATAACACCGAAAATCTGCGACCCGAACATTATCGAGACGCTGCCAAAGGAATTTCTCGAGGAGCATTGCGTTCTGCCATTGTTTAAGGTTTATGATACCCTTACCGTCGCGGTTAGCGAGCCGACGAACGTATTTTTGATTGACGAAATCGAACGTCTCTGCGGCTGCGCTGTTCAGGTTGTCTGTGCGACGGCCAAAGATATCGCGCAAACGCTTCAGGCGTATATGCCCGCTTCCAACGTATTTGTAATCGACGACATAATCGACGAAACCGGCCTCGATGATTTTACGCTTATCGAAAATATATCCGAGGATATTTCCAATCTTGAAGAAGTGGCAGGCCAGTCGCCAGTTGTTAAACTTGTCAATTATCTTGTTTATAACGCCGTTCACGAGAACGCCAGTGATATTCACATCGAGCCGGACAATAAAAAACTTCGCGTAAGGTATCGTGTTGACGGCAGATTATATGAAAAAATTCGCCCGCCGCATCAGATGCTCTCTGCGATTGTTTCGCGTATAAAAATTATGGCAGAGCTCGACATTGCCCAGCGCAGAATTCCGCAGGACGGCGGCATTCACGTTATGGTTGACGGCAGACCTATTGATTTACGCGTTTCAGTTATGCCCGGCAGTTTCGGCGAGAAAGTCGTTATAAGAATTCTCGACGCCAAACGCACGCTGTTTAATCTCGAAACGCTCGGCTTCAGCTACGACAATTTAAAGCTGCTCAAGGAAAAAGTTCATTCCCCCAACGGCATCATTCTCGTTACAGGCCCTACGGGTTCAGGCAAGAACACCACTCTTTACGCGATTCTGTCGGAACTCAACAGCGAAGAGGTCAACATCTGCACGGTCGAAGACCCGGTCGAGGCGAACGTCCCCGGCGTTAATCAGTTCGGCGTTCACGAATTAGCAGGCTTCACATTTGCTTCCGCCCTGCGAAGTCTTTTGCGTCAGGACCCTGACATCGTGATGATTGGCGAAATTCGCGACAACGAAACGGCGGCGATTGCCGTTCAGGCCGCGCTGACAGGCCACCTTGTGCTTTCGACTTTGCACACAAACGATGCTCCGGGCGCAGTTACTCGACTTATCGACCTCGGCGTCGCGCCTTATCTTGTCGGAGCGTCTTTGGTTGGCGTTTTGGCGCAAAGACTTGTAAGAAAAATCTGTTCCAACTGCAAAGAAGAATATGAGCCTGCTGTTGCGATTAGAAAACAGGTTGAAAAAACGCTCGGCTCGCCAGGAAAATTTTTCCGCGGAGTTGGCTGCAAAAAATGCAGAAACAGCGGTTACATCGGCCGAATTGCGATACACGAATTATTCGTGCCGAATGGGCCGATACAGGAATTGATTTCAGAAAACGCTAATTTGAAAAAGATACGCGAGCTTGCCGTGCAAAACGGTATGGCATCGCTTCATATTGACGGCCTGCATAAAGTCAAGGCGGGCATTACGACGATTGACGAAATTCTGCGGGTTACCACCTGCGAAAGTTAGAAGTCTGATGTCTTTTTAGTAAAGGGAAATAAAAATGCCAGGATTGCTTGATTCATTGCTGTCGCCCAATACCGATGCTGCGGTCAACTGCGCTTCGGCCAAAGCCAAGCAGTCCGACCTTGTGCTTTTCGCCAATCAGTTATCGGTTATGCTTTCCAGCGGCGTAGTGCTTAGCGAGGCCGTGGAAGCCATTGCTGCACAGACGGCGCCTGGGCCGTTTCAAACGGTGCTTTTTGAAGTGTCCGACAGGATTCAGGCGGGTGAAAGTTTTTCCGTCGCTATTTCGGCTTATCCCAAAATTTTCAATTCGATGTTTGTCGGCGTTATTGAAGCGTCCGAGGCATCGGGAAAAATGCCCGAAATGCTTGATGTCCTTCAAGGCTATCTCGAAAGTGAAATGGATACCAAAAAGCAGGTGCAGGGTGCTTTGGTATATCCGGCCATTATGCTAGTTATGGCTGTTGTCGCTACCGCGGTACTGCTATTCTTTGTACTTCCGAAGTTCACAAAAATATACGAATCAAGAGGTCAGGCACTGCCGAAACTTACACAAGCTCTTGTCAATTTCAGTAAAATTGCCGGCGATGCCAAATCGGCTTCCATAACGCTCATCGTACTCGGCATTCTTGTCGGCGGCGTGATTTACGCATTGCGAACGGAATGGGGACAAAAGGCGGTCGATTATCTCAAGCTGCATACGCCGATTCTCGGCACAATGTTTATTGACAGCATTATGACAAGAAGTACGAGGATAATGGCCACGATGCTCAACACGGGCGTAACACTTCTCGATACTTTGAGAATTGTTGAGAAGTCCTGCGATAATCGTTTTTTCAAAACTTTCTGGTCGGAGACCTGCAGCAGAGTCGAGTCCGGCTCACAGTTTTCAGAGGCGATGGCATTCGCTTCGTACAGCGAACTTCTCTCGCCTGCCACGATACAAATGATAAAGGCCGGCGAAAAGGGCGGAAATCTCGGTCCGGTTTGCGAAAAAATCAGCAGCTTTTATGACAAAAGACTCAAAAGTTCAATCAAAGCCGTAACAACTATGATTGAACCTTTAATGATTACCATAATGGGTGCGGTCATCGGAACTATCGCCATCGCGCTGCTTTTGCCGGTTTTCAAAATTTCGACTATTATGTCGCATTGATTAGGCAAAAACTCTTAACTATGTTTAGAATAAGCAGTTATGTCTCATTTTGTGCTGCGTTCCCTACGGATTCTCACTGATATTTGTCTTTTATGATAAAAGTATTGCAACTAAAGGCTTAGTTGTTATAATCGTCGGGTCTATCGGAATCCGATTTTGGATAATTAAAAGATATATTTTTGAAAGGCAGTACTGGCAGATGATAACGAAGGAAAAAAAGGCGAATGTTATAAAAGAATACAAGACCGCCGATAAGGATACCGGTTCTCCGGAAGTTCAGATTGCGATTCTTACTTCAAGAATTAACGAATTGACAGGCCATTTTAAAACTCATCCGAAAGACCACGCCTCAAGGCGCGGCCTGCTCCAGATGGTTGGCAACAGGTCTGCTCTTCTTAAATATATCAGCAGGAAAGATATAAAGAGATACAAGGAAATCATCAGTCGTCTGGGACTAAGAAAGTAATTTTAAACCGCCCGCTTTCCGCTGAAAACGGGCGGTTTTGTTTAATGTAGTTTTAAAAAGGAATTTCAGGAACGTTAAGCTGCAGGGGCAAGAAGAATT
This sequence comes from Planctomycetes bacterium GWC2_45_44, assembly GCA_001824555.1. GTDB lineage: Bacteria > Planctomycetota > Phycisphaerae > Sedimentisphaerales > UBA12454 > GWC2-45-44. The sequence goes on along the minus strand of MHXU01000137.1, from coordinate 17,237 downwards.
TTTAATTCTTGGTTTTTGATTCGGGGGCGGATTTGACCATTGAAAATTCAGAATTAAGAATTCCTCTTGTGTCCTCTGTGGCAGAAAAACCGCTCAAAGCGGATTTATTATTTTTTGTTACAAGAGGTAAAAATGTCAAATGTAGTAAAAGTTGAAAAGCAAATCGGCGACAAAATCATCAGTATCGAAACCGGCAAAATCGCCAAACAGGCCGATGCTGCGGTTGTAGTAAGAAGCGGCGACACAATGGTTCTTGTGGCCGCGACATCAGCTCCACCAAGAGAAAATATAGATTATTTTCCATTGAGCGTTGATTATCGCGAAAAATTAAGCGCAGCGGGAAAATTCCCCGGCGGCTTTATGAAACGCGAAGGCAGACCAAGCACAAAAGAGGTTCTGACCGCTCGAATGATTGACAGACCACTGCGTCCGCTGTTCCCTGATGGTTACTTTAACGAAGTTCAGGTTATGGTTACAGTCATCAGCGCAGACCTGGAAAATGACCCTGATATTCTTTCGATGATTGGCGCAAGTGCAGCTTTAGCAATCAGCACAGTTCCATTCCAGGGACCAATCGGCGCTGTAAGGCTCGGCAGAGTTGACGGCCAATTCGTTATCAATCCAACTCACGACCAGCGTGAAAAGAGCGATTACAATTTGATTCTCGCAGGCCGTCGCGACGCAATCAATATGATTGAAGTCGATGCCAAACAGGTTTCAGAAGATATTGTCGCTGCGGGCATAGAGCTGGCTCATCAGTCAATCGTACAGATTTGCGATTTGATTGACGAACTTACCGCAAAATGCGGCAAGCAAAAACAGGCTTACGAAATCGTGTGGAATCAGCAGGTTGCTGATGAAATTACAGCTAAATATGCAGACGAATACGCAAAGGCTTTTCAGATTGTTTCCAAAGCCGACAGAAACGCTGCGGTAAAAGCGATAACTGATAAACTTGCCGAAATTTATTGTGTTCCCGCCGAGGGAGCGAAAGAAGCAAGTTGCTCAAAAATTATTATGGGCAGAATCGTCGATGCCGTTCAAACTAAAATCGTCAGAAAGCTCGCCATTCAGGGCAAGCGCCTTGATGGCAGAGGATTCGAGCAGGTAAGACCTATATCCTGCGAAGTCGGCCTGCTGCCGCGTTCGCACGGCTCGTCGCTGTTCACCAGAGGCGAAACACAGGCTCTGATTTCCGTTACTCTCGGCACAGGTCAGGACGAGCAAATCGTTGACGGCCTGCTGGAAGAATATGGCCAGAAATTTATGCTGCATTATAACTTCCCGCCGTTTTCAGTCGGCGAGGTAAGGCCGATTAGAGGCCCCGGCAGACGCGAAATAGGCCACGGCGCTCTTGCCGAAAAGGCTCTTGAACAGGTAATGCCCGATGCCGACAAGTTTTCTTATACCGTTAAAATCGTTTCCGAAATTACGGAATCAAACGGCTCAAGCTCGATGGCTTCCGTTTGCGGCGGAACGCTTGCTATGATGGATGCGGGTATTCCGGTTCTTAATCCGGTTGCCGGCATTTCAATCGGAATGGTAAGCGAAGAAGGCAAACGCGTTCTTCTGACCGACATCATCGGCGATGAAGACCACTTCGGCGATATGGATTTCAAAGTCGCAGGCACGAAGCAGGGCATCACGGCTATTCAGCTTGACATCAAGGCGACATCTCTGCCACACGATATTATCGTTGAAACGCTCGAAAAGGCGAGAGTTGCTCGTTTGCAGATTCTTGAAACTATGGCCGGCGCAATAAGCGAATCAAGGCCGGAGTTGAGCGTTTATGCTCCTAAACTTATCAGTATTAAGATTGACCCGGAGCTTATCGGCAAAGTAATCGGCCCAGGCGGCAAAATGATAAAATCAATACAGGCGAAAACCGGAGCGACAATCGAGATTGAAGACGATGGCACAATTTGCATCAGTTGCGTCAACGGCACCGGCCACGAAGAAGCCAAAAAGATGATTCAGGATATGACCGAACCGCCGACAGTCGGCAAAATTTATGAGAATGCCAGAGTTGTTTCGATAAAAGAATTCGGCGCTTTTGTGGAGATATTGCCGGGCGTTGAAGGCCTTTGCCATATCAGCGAAATTGACGATGGTTACGTCAAAAATGTTGAGAATGTCTGCAAAATCGGAGACCTGATTTCGGTAAAACTGCTTTTAATCGACGACCAGGGCAGGCTGAAGCTTTCACGCAAGGCCGCTTTGATTCAGAAGAAGGCCGAAGAAAAATCCGGCAAATAAATAACTGCAGATAATGGGATGCAGAAACAAATGGCTTTCTGCATCCCTTCTTGTCTTCTGTTGGTATTATATGGCGGAAAAATATACCATACTTATAGTTGATACCGATACCGACTATGCCGATGCATTGGCTGCGGCGTTGTCGCGGGGCGATGCAAACGCGTCAGCGGTTTATGCGGCCTCTGATGCTGTCGAGACCATCGAGCGGCGTTTCTTCAATCTTGTTATCACCGATTTAAATCTCAACGACAATAACATCAACGGCATTGATATTCTCAAAGCCGCAAAGCAGAGCAGCCAGGATTGTCAGGTTATTTTAACAGCCGCTTCAGCTACCATAGAAAGCTGCAAAGAGGCCATTCGCCTCGGCGCTTATGACTATCTTGAAAAGCCGATAGAAATTTCCCAGCTTCGCCAAATCGCAGAGCGGGCGCTGAAGAAAAAGGAATCCGTAGTTGTAAAATCTTATGGCAGGGGGATTTTCAGATTCCCCGGCGTAATGGGCAAATCGCCCGTGATGCAGACGGTCTTTGCTGTTTTGAGCAGAGTATCGCCGACAAATCTCACCGTTCTTATCGAAGGCGAAAGCGGCACAGGCAAAGAACTTCTCGCACAGGCAATTCACAGTAATTCACTTCGCAGAAATAACGCATTCAGACCGCTCAACTGCGCAGGACTTACCGAATCGCTTTTGGAAAGCGAATTATTCGGCCACGCCAAAGGCTCGTTCACAGGCGCTACGGAGGCTCGAAAGGGGCTTTTTGAAATCGCCGACAAAGGAACGCTCTTCCTCGATGAAATCGGAGATATGCCGATGGTTATGCAGGCGAAGTTGCTCCGCGTTCTTGAAGACGGCATCGTTGTTCCGGTCGGCTCGAATAAATCAACCGTTGTTGATGTCCGCGTAATCAGCGCAACCAATCATAATCTTGCCGCTCTTGTCGAGCAGGGCAAGTTCAGGCAGGATTTGTATTTCAGAATCAAAGGCGTAAGCATAACCGTCCCGCCTCTTCGCAGCAGAGTTGAAGATATTGCCGAACTGGCCGATTATTTTCTTACCCTTGCCTGTCAGGAGCTTGGCATCCCGTCAAAAACAATTTCCGATAACGCGCTTATGATTTTGCAGGGCTACACCTGGCCGGGCAATGTTCGGCAGTTGCGAACCGCGATTAGAACGATGGCCGTTATGAGCGACGCGGAAAAACTTGATGTTCGCGATATCCCGCAGGAAATCCACCATTTGAGGCAGTTGGCGGGCAATGTTGCCGTTTCCACAGCCGGCAATCTTAGCGGCGTTGCTCTTAATGAACTGGAGAAGCAGGCGATTATTGATACGCTTAACAGCGTGCAGAACAATCGTGAACAGGCCGCAAAACTTCTCGGCATCGGCGAAAGAACCCTCTATCGAAAAATAAAAGAATACAATATTCAGTAGCCGGTATTCAGTAGCCCAACCTTCGCAGATAGGCATTAAAATCGGCATTTTTGATAGTGCCAGCGGGGTTAGTTTGTTCTTACGCAAAAATTGATCTGCGTAAGAAAAACATAAAATATGCCATCAGTATTTGAAAAATTAGCTCATTGGAAATTAAATATTTGGAAATTTAGGCCAGCAAGTTCTGTGGGCTTGACAGATTTTTGCCGATATTTTGTGAATAGCGCAGAGCTTCTCTGGTTTGTTGTTAATAACAAGTCAGCCTGATATTAAGCAGCTCTGCTGTAGATGTGATGCAGGCCGCCAAGAATAGGTTTGCTTAGATCCTGCCATCTTTTTGGATTGATCTGTGTTCAGGGGCATCTTTATCAAGAGACATATGAGTTCTGCAGACATTGTAATACTCAAAGATGTATTCATTCAGAATATCATGTGAATGTTTTTCATTTAGAATTATCATATGGTCAAGACATTCTCGGCGAAGCGTACCAATGACTCTTTCGCAGACAGGATTTTGCCAGGGTGAATGTTTGGCGGTGGGGGTGTCCTTTAGAGCAGTTTAATATTTTATGTTCGCTTTATGCCTGTTGCGGCTGCGCCCGGCGGCATCAGATTTGCTCGCGATATTTCAATATCGCTGTGCAATCTTCTTTGCCGAGCTTGTCCTCACGATGGCCTAAATCTGAACATAAAAAATTAAAATGCTCTAATCCAAACCTCTTTATGTTTATCTTAAAATCTTTGCTGAATATTTTATCATTATCGCGTAAGACATATTTTGTAGTTTCATCGAAGGCAAAAGTTTCACGAAGCCGTTGAATTGCCCATTGTGAGTGTGGTTTCGAAGAAACCGCAAAATGCAATATCTTGCGTCTATTGTGTGAGATGGCTACAAATACATGTATTGACTTAAAAAAGATAGTTCTTGCAACAAGAAAATCAATGCCGGCAATATGCTTTGCATGATTTCTTAAAAATGATACTTTTCAAAGGATTTTCTCCAATAGAATTACTGCAAAATTGCGACTATTAATGAAACCAACATTTTACATAAATCTTTTGATATTAACAAGTTCGAATTTTTGAGTAGGACACCGTCTTTTTATTTATTTTTTTTACTAATTCCATCGCCCATAGAGGGAATGAAGATACCATAATTACAAAAATCCAATCAGCGAGTCCCAAAGGAGTTGTCTTAAATACCTTCTGTAAAAACGGGATATAGACAACCGCCATCTGCAAAAGAAATGACACAAAAGTCGCAAGCACTAATTTTTTATTTGTAAAGACTCCTATTTTAAACAACGACTCAGTCGCACTGCGGCAATTAAAAGAGTGGAACAACTGGCTGCACGATAAAACAATAAACGCGGCAGTTCTGGCTCTGTTGATGCCTTCATCTTCAATAAACAAAACGAAACAGAAAGCCAAAAGACTACACACCGCTATGAAAGCGCCCTGACCAAGCATCGAAAACGCTCCTCGCATCGTTATCACCGATTCATTTGTCGGACGGGGCGGCCGCTTCATAATGTTCGGGTCAACAGGGTCAACTCCCAACGCCAAAGCTGGAAAACCATCTGTTATCAGATTTATCCAAAGTATATGTATAGGCAGCAGCGGCACAGGCCAGCCTATAAGCGAAGATACAAACATTACGAGTATTTCGCCGGCGTTGCAGGATAAGAGATAATGAATAAACTTCCTGATATTATCATATATACCTCTACCCTCTTCCACCGCCGCTACGATAGACGCGAAGTTGTCGTCGGTGATAATCATATCCGAAACTTCTTTTGTAACATCCGTTCCGGTAATTCCCATCGCAACGCCGATATCCGCTTCCTTAACGGCAGGAGCATCATTGACGCCGTCGCCGGTCATAACCGCAATTTCACCACGGCCTCTCCATGCACGGACAATCCTTAATTTATGTTCCGGAGCGACACGAGCATATACCGGTATATGCAAAATTTTCTCAGATAGTTCACTGTCGCTTATTTTGTCTAATTCTTCGCCGGTCAGAGCAATGGAATCCTTATCAAAAATTCCCAATTCTTTCGCAATTGCTACCGCAGTGTTTTTATGGTCGCCAGTAATCATTACGGTTTTAATGCCTGCCTGCTTACATTCTTCTACCGCTTTTTTGACCTCTATGCGAGGCGGGTCAATCATAGCAATCAAACCTGCAAAGGTTAGATTTTTTTCCGTGGTTTCAGAATCCGCCCCTTTTTCGTATCCGCCGGTTAAATCCCTGTAAGCAACAGCTAAAACTCTCATTGCCGAATTAGTCATACTGTCATTTATTTTAAAAATTTCCTCTTTATCGGCATTTGTTAATTGTGAAATCTGATTATTCTTTTCAATTGTGTTACAGTCGCTAATCATTACATCAGGCGCACCTTTGACAAAAGCGACTAATTTTCCATTATTCTGCCGAATAATAGTCATCTTCTTGCGGTTTGAATCAAATGGGATTTCGTCGATGAAAGAAAAATCTTTTTCTTTATCTTTTTTTGAAATACCTGTTTTGGCTGCCGCTGTTAAAAGCGAACCTTCCGTAGGGTCGCCGACAATCTGATATTTACCATTGTCCTCAACAAGCTGCGCTCCATTACACAGTACGCCGATATTGAGAACGTTAATCAAATCCGAATAATCGCCTGGGTTAATCTGTTTATCATTAAGGAGAAATTCACCTTTTGGCGTATAACCGATGCCCCGAACCTGAAAAACATTTCCGCCCGCATAAACCGCCTGCACGGTCATTTCATTTTTGGTAAGGGTGCCTGTTTTGTCGGAACATATAACAGTAGCACAACCCAGAGCCTCAACAGAAGGAAGTTTGCGGATAATCGCGTGGCGGGCAACCATTCTTTGAACGCCCAATGCCAAAGCGATAGTTACAACCGCAGGAAGCCCTTCAGGAATGGCGGCGACAGCCAGGCTGACAGAAGTTAGAAAAACATCGATTATTTTCCCGCCGCGAAACCATTCGAGGAGAAATACGATGCCTACCAGAACAAAGCAAAGATAAACAATCCATTTACCGAAATCTTCTAATTTTTTCTGTAAAGGCGTTGTTTCTTTTTCAATACCCTGAATCATACCGGCGATTTTGCCAAGCTCGGTATTCATACCAATTTCGACGACAATCGCGGTTGCTTTTCCTGAAACAACCGATGTGCCCAGATAAACCATATTCGCCCGGTCCGCCAAAGGAATTTCTTCCTCTTTAAGAGGAGAGGTGGTTTTTAAAACAGGCGTTGACTCTCCTGTAAGACTTGCCTCAGCAACGCTGAAATTTGAAGTAAGCCATGCAACCCTGCTGTCTGCGGGTACATTGTCGCCGGCTTCAAGTTCGATAATGTCGCCTGGCACTAATTGGGAAGAAGGAATAATCTGATGTTGGCCGTTGCGGATAACTTTTGAAGTCGGGCTTGATAATTTTTTTAACGCGGCCAATGATTTTTCGGCGCGATATTCCTGAATAAAACCAAGAAACGCATTTAAAATAACAATAACGATAATGGCACAGGCATCGACCCATTCCTGTAACAGGCCGCTTACAAGGGCGGCGCCAATCAGAACCCATATTATAAAATTATGGAACTGTTCCAAAAAAATCGTAATCGCCGAAGTGCCTTTTTGTTCGTTTAGCTGATTAAGGCCATACTTATCCTGCTTTTCCTTAACCTGCTCTGAATAAAGTCCTTTATCTATGTCTGTCGCGAGCATCGCCGTGATTTCAGGAATATCTTTATGCCAAAATTGTTCCATTAGTTTGCCCTTTCTTCGACGACTTCTGCCAACGGTTTGGTTATTATTTTATTTTCGCTTCGGCGTTTGAACAAGTGGAAAACAACCGGCAAGACTGACACAAATATGATAATGAGTATAACTAACTCAAAATTATTCTTAACAATTGGTATGTTTCCGAACCAAAATCCTCCAAAAACGCATACCGCAACCCAGGCTATGCCGCCTATCACATTGTAAGTAAAAAATCTGGCATAATAGCCTGTGTGACTGTATAAGCATAGTGGAACTATCCGAACCAACATGTCCGAGATGAGGAACATTGCGGTTTGCTGAATTGACGCTGTTTGTTAGTTCTGAGAAACTCGTAGAAACTTTTTCACTGGCATTCAGCAGATTATTTTTATCAAATGGCAGAATCGCTGACCTATCAGCATTCGAAGAAAGCAGCGCGATTTTTGGCACAGCAACCTCATAAACTAACTCTTTGCCCAGACCTGAAGACTGGAACATTAATCCACCGAGTATGGGCATCAGCAAAACCAGATGTATCGCTTTATTTAACATTTTTATTAGCATAGCAGGGCTGTGAGATTAAGTCTATAATATTTTTAACATAGACTTGGCTTCTTCCACTGCGGGTGCGTTTTGCCGCTTGACAAGGCAATTTTTGTTTGTTCTAATTATTGTTGTAGCTTAAATTCAGCATCTTTCCTGATGTTGAATGCGGGGAAACCGGACTCCTTAAGTTGAAAACTTAAGGATGGGGCGTATGTTGTCTGGCAACAGACGACAAGGCCACTTCTAAGGCCAAGCCCATCAGCTAACCTCGTCGGCATTTGGAAGGGCAATCCTATAGGCTTTGCTATGCGGCGAGGTACGAGATTCCCATTTACTAAGCAGTCAGCAGATTGTGCTACACATTTTTGCTGTATATAGTAGTATAATGCTGCAATCCAGCTTTTCGGAGCATTATAAAATATGATAGAATTATTTCGTAGCGTAAACTGCGTACCACTTAGTAAAGCCGATTTTTCACCTTTTAAAAGTGCGAAAGCTGACTAAATTATGACTGGGCATAGGAACTGAAAATTAAAAATCAAAATTGAGGAATCGGCCTAATGGCCGAGATTATTTTGATAAACCGCGTGGGCTTCCGCCGCCGCTAAAGCTATGGCGGACAAGAAAGCCCACCCTATAAAACTATTTTCATACAAATATAGTTTAATTGGAATCGGGAAAAATATCAATTTTAAAAAATGGCGGAGATGAGATTTCGTGTGATTACGATTATGTCGAGAAAGACCGCGGCGTATAAGATTATAACTCTCAAAAAACGCAGCGATAGGCCGGAGCGGGCGATAAAGAAGATTAACAGGACTGCGGCGACGGAAACGCCCGACAGTGAGTTTGAAAGCGATAAATCATCGCCTTTTCCAAGCAGAATGGTCAGACCTGCCTGTAAAATCAAAACGGCCGGCGCAAGTAAAAGCCAAAGGCTGTCGGCTTTGCCGGACAGAACAAGAGCCTCAAGACCTGACGCAATCGCGACCGAGCAAATCAGGACGGGAAAACTAAGCCATAAAACCGGCGGGATATTGAGAATCGGCTTATAAAAGCAGAGGAAAATCGCAACTGCGGAGAGTATCGCAATCCAGTATCTGCGAGTTTTGCAGAACAGTACCGCGCCGATGGCAATTGCGCCCAGCGGAGCGTGATAAAAACCGAGCGAAAAAGAATCGGCTGAAACGCGGGCGGGATTTAAAATAGCGACAAAGTTTTTTGCGGAAATGGCCGAACCTGTCGGAATCGGAAATAAATAAAAATGAGCAGCGCCGGCAAAACAGCCGATAAAAAACAAGAATGGCAGCAGCGAAAGACAGGCGGAAATAAAGCCTGTCGTTTTTTCGCCGGTAGTCAGATATTTATATATGAAGGCAGCGGGCAAAAAAGACCACGGCAAAAAAGCGTACACCAGCGAAGCGAACGGATGAAAACACATAAACGAACAGGCGAACGAGCCGAAGCCATAAACTGCGCCGCCGGCGAGGCCCGCGAAAAATGACGCAGCGTATCTTCGGGTGAGCATAAAAACGCCGAGCGAGGCGATTACGGGAAAGGCGTAGAATATGTTTTCGATGCCTGTTAGTTTGTTTTTATGCGGCAGGAGCAGCCAGACGGCAAAAACGCCATAAAGCAGAAAAGCGGAAACGAATGATAAAATCCTTTTATTCATTGTCTATTTAATTATTTGATAACTACTTTACCATCGCCTTTTTTAATTGTGCCGAGGTTATAGACGGTTTCGCCGGTGCGGATGAGCTTTTCGGTAACGGAGTCGGCGAAATCCTTTGCGACAATCAAAACAAAGCCGATGCCCATATTGAAGACGCGGAACATTTCTTCTTCTTCAACGGGTCCTGATTTTTGGAGGAAGTCGAAAATCGGCAGTCTCGGCCAGGCGGATTTGTCGATTACTACATCGCAATCGGCCGGCACGACTCGCGGAACGTTGCCGACCAGACCTCCGCCGGTAATGTGAGCCATACCGTGGACAACCTGTTTGACTTTATAATGGCCTAACAATTTTATAATTGAACGGACGTAAATTCTTGTCGGTGTCAGCAGAACTTCGCCGATTGTTTTATTATCGAGGGCGGCGATTTTTTCATCGCATTTTAGTTTTAACTGTTTAAAGCAGATATGCCGAGCGAGTGAATAACCGTTGCTGTGCAGGCCACTTGAGGCCAGACCCAGTACGGTGTCGCCGACTTCGACTTTTGAGCCGCTGATGATTCTGTTTTTTTCCACGACACCAACGGCGAAGCCCGCCATATCGAAGTCGTCTTTTCTATAAACATCGGGCATTTCGGCTGTTTCTCCGCCGATAAGCGCGCAATCGGCTGTTTTGCAAGCATTGGCAATGCCTTCAACGACAGCGGCGACCCATTTTGGTTCGAGTTTATTGATTGCCAGATAATCAAGGAAAAACAGCGGCTCTGCGCCGAGTACGAGCATATCATTAACGTTCATCGCGACTAAGTCGAAGCCGAGCGTGTCGAATTTTTTCATTTGTCTTGCGACCAGAACCTTTGAGCCTACGCCGTCCGTGCAGGCGGCGAGTATGGGGTTCTTGTAGTTTTTCTTGAAAATTTTCTCATCGTAGTCGAGGCGAAACAGTCCCGCGAATCCGCCTGGGATATTTATTACGCGAGGCCCGAGCGTACTTTTGATTGAGGTCTGGATTCTGTCAACCATTTCATCGTTGGCATCAATGTCAACGCCCGACTTTGCGTAGGTAATGTATTCTGTCATTATAGCTGCACCGGCTCATCATCAAATAACTGCATTTGGAAACGTTCCATCGAAAATTTGTTCACAACCGTGTCCACCGGAATCGGATAATTTCCGCTCCAGCAGGCGGTACAATAATATTCTTTGGGAAGAGAAACACAACTTAGCATTCCCGCCAGCGAGATATAGCCGACGCTGTCCACTTCAAGAAAATCCTTAATCTGCTTCATATCTCTGCCGTTTGCGAGGAGTTCTTCCTTCGTCGGAAAATCAACGCCGTAGAAGCAGGGACACCGCACAGGCGGACAGCTAACCCGCATATGTATTTCTTTTGCGCCGGCTTCGCGGAGGGCTTTGACTTTGCCTTTTGTGGTTGTGCCGCGGACGATTGAATCGTCAACAACGACTACCCTTTTGCCTTTGACCGCCTCGGCGACGACGGCAAGTTTGAGTTTGACAGCCAAATCGCGCATATCCTGACTTGGCGAAATAAATGTTCTGCCGACATAGTGGCTTCTTACAAAACCCATATCGAATGGAATACCGCTCTGCCGCGAGTAGCCGATTGCCGCTGATGTGCCGGAGTCCGGAACGGGAATCACAACATCGGCATCGACCGGATGTTCTTTGGCAAGCTGACAACCCATACGCTTGCGGACATCGTGGACGTTCTCGCCGAAAACAATGCTGTTCTGCTTGGCGAAATAAACGTGTTCAAAAATACAGTGAGCCGGCGTAACACTGCCGGGCTTTGCAAAAAATCGGCTCGACATTCCGTTTTTATTAAGAGTGATAATCTCGCCAGGCTCGACTTCGCGAATATATTCGGCATCAACGGTGTCAAACGCGCAGGTTTCGCTGGCGACGCAGTAATGTCCGGCTTTTGTTTTGCCCAGCGCAAGCGGCCTTACGCCATAAGGGTCGCGGGCGGCTTCGATGCGGTCGTCAAATAAAAACAGCAGAGAATACGCTCCCTGCAAATGATTCAGTACATGACCGAGCGGGTCGGGTTTTGCGATGTGAGAAGGCTTGGCCATAAGATGAATGATGATTTCGGTGTCGTTTGTGGATTTGAATATGTGGCCATAAGCTTCGTACTCGTCGCGGAGCAGTGAGGCGTTGATTAAGTTGCCGTTGTGAGCGACGGCGACCTGCCCTCTTGAGTATTCGCTCAAAATCGGCTGGGCGTTAGCGATGTTGCGTGAGCCGCTGGTTGAATAGCGGACATGGCCGATTGCGATTGGATTTCTAAGCTGCTCGAGAGTGCTTTTGCTGCTGCGAAAAACCCGGCTGACCTGACCCATACCAACGTGGCAGTTTATAGTCTGGCCGTTGCTGGTGCAAATGCCGGCGGATTCCTGACCGCGATGCTGAAGTGAATGAAGAGCGAAAAATGTTTTTTCAGCGGCATCAGGGTCGCCGAAAATCCCAAACAGACCGCATTCTTCTTTTTTATCCATAAGCATAACCCAGATAATAACTTAGCGCAGAAAACCCGCATATAGAATAAGTTTGATATGCCGACAGTGTATCCAAACAATAGCTAATAGTCAATAGCCAATGGAAGTGTCGCCTTGCATTTTATGCCCTACATTTATGCTCTACATTTTTCTTGCGAAAAGGGTCTGCTTTCGATAAACTCCCTGTTTTAAATGGCTTGGGAACTTTCTATGGCTGAAAAGACTGTAAGAATCGCAATCGTGGGTTTTGGAACCGTCGGCAGCGGCGTTGCCAAAATCATTCTCGAAGACGCTGACTATATCGCAGCTAAAACCGGCGTAAGACTTCAGCTTGCCAAAGTAGTTGACGTTGATACCAAGACCAAACGCAAAGTCGCCCTGCCAAAAGGCGTTCTGACCGACGACCTCGACAGCGTTCTAAACGACAAAACAATCGATATCGGCATTGAACTTATCGGCGGGACAAAAGCGGCGAAGGAAATTCAGCTCAAAATGCTCGCGGCAGGCAAAAATGTCGTAACCGCAAATAAGGCTCTATTAGCCAAGTATGGCAGCGAACTATTTGCCGTGGCGCACAAGGCTGACAAGTGCATCGCGTTTGAGGCCAGTTGCGCGGGCGGGATACCGATTATCTCGGCGATGAGAACAGGGCTTGCGGCGAATAAGATTCAGGGCATCTACGGCATCGTCAACGGCACATGTAATTATATCCTGTCGAATATGAGCAAAAAGAATATGCCTTTTGCCGAGGCTCTCAAACAGGCACAGGAAAAAGGATACGCCGAGGCCGACCCAACGCTTGATATAAACGGCGCGGACACCGCGCACAAGCTGGCGATTCTTGCGTCTATGGCGTTCGGATATGAAATCACCGCCGAGGACATCAGCGTTGAAGGCATCGAAAACATAGACATCGCTGATATTCAATACGGCAAGGAAATGGGTTATACGCTCAAATTGCTGGCAATCGGGCAGCGATTCAACGGCGGGCGGATATTTTTGCGGGTTCACCCATCGTTTATCTCCAGCGAAAGCGCACTGGCGAGAGTTGATGGGCCTTTCAACGCGGTAAATGTTTTCGGACACGCGGTCGGCGGGACGCTGTTCTACGGCAGAGGCGCGGGAATGATGCCGACAGCATCGGCGGTCGTTGCGGATATTATAGAAACAGCGATGGGCAATTCCGGCAGGCTGTTTAAGTATCTTAAACTTGAGCCGAGAAAAAAAATCGGAAAATATATCGGAAAAATTGACCAGCTCGCAAGCAGGTTTTATATTAAACTCAAAGTCATCGACAAGCCCGGCGTGTTTGCGCAGATAGGCAACATTCTGGCTAAAAATCAAATAAGCATCTCCGGCATTCTTCAGCACGAAGATATTAACGCAAAGGGAATTGTGCCTGCGATTGTGATTACGCATATGACAGAACAGAAAAAAATCACAAAGGCACTGGCAGCGATGAGCAAACTTGCAGCCGTTAAGGAAAAGCCGGTTTGCATAAGAATCGTTGATATCCCGGAGGATAAAGATTGAGCAAATATGTAATTATAGTACCCGATGGCGCGGCTGATGAGCCTATTGAAGCTTTCGGCGGCAAGACCGTTCTGGAAGCGGCTGAAATACCCAATATCGACATTATAAGCAGGACGGGCAGACAGGGACTTGTCCGAACTGTCGCAAAGGGTATGACACCAGGCAGCGATGTAGCGCAAATGACTCTGCTCGGATACGACCCGACCAGATTTTATACCGGCAGAGCTCCAATCGAAGCAGTCGCGATGAATATCAAACTCGAACCGACCGATTGGGTGTTTCGGTGCAATTTAGTTACGATTGCCGATGAAAAAATGGCCGACCACAGCGCAGGGCATATCTCCACAAAGGAAGGCGCGAGATTAATTGACGATTTGAATAAAAACCTAGGCAATGCGAACATCAAATTCTACCCCGGCGTGAGCTATCGTCATATTTGCGTGTTCAAGGGAATGGATTTCGACGTTTATACCGAGCCGCCGCACGACATAATCGGCCAGGAGGTCGAAAAAAATCTGCCTCGCGGCAAAAACGCGGAAATATTGTTTGAACTTATGGCGAAATCACGCCAGCTTATGGCTGACCACGAAATAAATAAGGTAAGACGCGATTTGGGCGAAAACCAGGTTAGCTCGATATGGCTCTGGGGGCAGGGGCAAAAGGCCTCGATGGAAAGTTTTGAAAGCAGGTTCGGCCTTAAGGGGGTCGCGATAACGGCGGTCGATTTGGTTAGAGGGCTGGCGAAGCTAATCGGCTTTGATTTAATAAAAGTCGAAGGCGCAACGGGATTTTTTGATACTAATTATAAAGGAAAAGCCGCTGCGGCGATAGAAGCTCTTGACAAATACGATATTGTGTTTATACATATCGAAGGCCCGGACGAAGCAGGCCACGCCGGCAACGCCGAGGTAAAGAAAAAGGCTGTCGAGCGTATCGATAAATATATAGTGGGGCCGGTTTATGAGGCTCTGAAAAAATATCCCGGCTGGCGAATTTTGGTTATGCCCGACCACCCGACACCGGTCGGCAGACAGTCGCATTCAAACGAGCCTGTGCCGTTCGCGATGGCAGGCGAAGGCATCGAAAGCGTTTTGCAGCAGCCTTTCAGCGAAGCGAACGCCGCGCAGTCCGGTTTGAAAATAGAAAAAGGTTTTGAGCTAATGGAATACTTCCTTAGAGGTTGAATAAAAGGAAAATATGGCAAAGAAGAAAATTACAGTACAAAAGTTCGGCGGAACATCGGTCGCCAACGCCGAGAAGATTAAAAACGCAGCGATGAAAGCAATCGCAGCGGCGAAAGGCGGCAACCAGGTTGTCGTTGTTGCCTCGGCTCGCGGCAAGCAGACCGACCACTTAATCGCTGATGCGCTTGAGGTTAATCCCAATCCGCCAAAACGCGAAATGGACCAACTCTTGAGTACGGGCGAGCAGCAGACTGTTTCGCTGCTGGCAATGGCGATTGAAGGTATGGGACATAAGGCTATCAGTATGACCGGCGGTCAGATTAGAATGATTACCGACAGCGTTCATACAAAGGCCAGAATCAAGAGCATCGATGCGAGCAGAATTAAAAAACATTTAGATAAGGGCCGCATCGTTATCGTTGCTGGTTTTCAGGGCATTGACGAGAACGAAAACATCACAACGCTCGGCAGAGGCGGCTCGGACACAAGCGCAGTCGCTCTGGCGGCGGCTCTGAAAGCCGATACCTGCGAAATATATACTGACGTTGACGGCGTTTATACCACAGACCCAAGAATTTTCAGCGATGCCGTAAAAATGGATATGATAAGCTATGACGAGATTCTCGAAATGGCAAGTCTGGGCGCCGGCGTTATGCATGGTCGCTCCATCGAATTCGGAAAAAAATATAATGTCGTAATACACGTCAGAAGCAGTATGTCTGACAAAATCGGAACTTTAATTACTCATGAGGTACCACAAATGGAAGGTATTCTTGTATCGGGCGCAACTATCGAAAAAAATCTGGCGAAAATCAGCCTTGTAGGCGTTGACAACAAGCCGGGCAACGCGGCGAAAATCTTCGCTCATCTGGCACAGGCAAAAGTCAGCGTCAATGACATTATCCAGACCGAAGTCAGCACGGAAAAAGCGAACATCTCTTTCACGGTCGGCAAGGGTGATTTCGCAGATGCTCAAAAAGCTGTTGAGGAAATCAAAAAGAAAGTCAACTGCGAAGCGTTTTATCGTCAGGATATCGCTGAGATTTCCATTATCGGCGTTGGAATGAGAACGCACTGCGGCGTGGCGAATATGATGTTCAGCACATTAGCCAAGGAAAAAATCAATATCGATTCCATCACCACAAGCGAAATCAGAATAAGCTGTCTGGTTGACAAAGAACAGGGCGACAAAGCTCTGATAAGCCTCTGCAAGGCGTTTGAACTCGATAAACCCGTTTCAAAACGTAGTTACGTTAAATAAAAGTAACAGAGCCGCGACAGTTATGGAGCGGTATTTTGAAAAATAAACAAATTAGATATGCAATGAGCCGACGGCGGAAGAATTCACTTCTGCTGGCGGCTTTTTTATTGGCCGGCGCAATTATATGGATGGATAGAAATTTTATTCATCCGCGAATATTTCCTCAGGAAACCAAAACAGCCGTAAGCGGCGATTTCTACAAATACAATCAAAAAGAATTTACGGCCGTAAAAGTCGTTGACGGCGACACGCTCGACATTGATATTCCCGATGCCAATTATAAAACAACTCGAATCCGCCTCTGGGGCGTTGATACACCCGAAACAGCCAAAAGTCCAAAAGGCGAAATGTACTATGGGCAAGAGGCGAGCCAATTTACCAAAGATACTGTTCTAGATAAACGCATTACTGTTCTTATGAATGAGAACACAAAACCTCGCGATAAATACGGCAGACTACTTGCTTATATTAAACTCGCTGACGGCAGAATTTTGAATGAGGAATTAGTTTCAAATGGATTCGCTTACGCGGACACAAGATTTAAGCACCCGGATTATGAGAAATATATCGAACTCGAATCCGCCGCAAGAAAAGAGAAGAAAGGCCTGTGGAAAGACGTAACGCCCGACCAAATGCCCAAGTGGCGGCAAAGGTGGTTTTGAGTTTTTAATTTTTAAGGCAACCTCTAAAAATGTCATTGTGAGGAGCGTAGCGACGAATCAATCTCTATTATCGTATCTCCGAATAACACTATGAGCCGATTATCAACTTTTCAAAGGACCTCGCAAGATGCACTTGCTCGGAAAGATACTGGAATATCGCAAAAGGCTGATATGCTTAAAACGCACTGGAAACGCCAGACTTTTATCCTTGCCGCGGACAGTCAATTCGCAGGACAATATCTCGAAGAAATCATATAAAATTGCAGGCGTTTCGGCATCGACAGTGTTGTTTTGTTTTTTGTCAATAACGTGGCATGGGCAGCAATTCCTGAAAAGACAAGAAAATGGTATTTGCAGGGACTGCATCAGGCCAATATCAAAAATAGCAGAGTT
>MHXU01000136.1:26835-26977 GCA_001824555.1 Planctomycetes bacterium GWC2_45_44 | reverse complement strand
ACCAAACACCCTGGCGGATGAAGCACTCGAAAAAACCATATTACCCCAATAATCGTATCATTCCGACCAACCACACCTTGCAGAAAATTATGAATAAGTAATACTTGCAAGGTATGTGGTACTGTCGATTTATAGGTTCCGG
>MHXU01000136.1:0-26797 GCA_001824555.1 Planctomycetes bacterium GWC2_45_44 | reverse complement strand
TTCAAGAAGCGATTACTACTATTGGTCAATACCTGTCATCACGACTTAATTCCAGTAACCCAGTTGATAAAAATCCGACCATTTACTAATACACAACCACAGATACATCATCTATCCACAGGTTTTCGCCGGAATCAAGCGAAGTTCCCTCAAATTTGAGCCTGAAATTTGAGTGGAAGTACTGAGCGTCGCCACCTGTATTGTAAATAGTTACTGTATAGAAATTCCATGTGTCTTCAGTGCTATTTCCCAACTCATAGTAATTGTCATAAACTGAGCCGCTGTCATAGAACTGCAGATAAGCATCATCATCATTGTCGATGTCGTCATCCCTAAACCAGAGAGATATTGTCATGCTGGAATAGCCTGCGGTGTTGAGGTTATCGGAAATCAAATCATTGTCAGCACTACCTGCATGAGCCGAATAACTGCCGGTTTTCTTCTGGCTCGTTGCCCTGTCCCAGTCGGTTGTTCCGCCATCAGTCCACTTATCAAAATTGCTCTCAAAGCCGTCGCTGAACAACACATCATTATCAGTAACATGAGCTACTACATCGTTGATACTGATACCGTTGAAGTCAGGGTCACTGCCGGCCGCAGTGTGCGTTATGGTCGAGGTGTGGTTACCTTCGACATAGGCATCATCTATGGCCTTGACAGTGACAGTCTGTGCAGAGTCCCAGTTACCGCTTGTAAAAGTCAGCACAATCGAATTACCGGCACCGTTATTGTTTACCTGAGTATCGGGGTCCGGGTCAACGGTGATATTCACATTGGCGGTCGGCTGTTTATTCAGAACAATGGTATAAGTATCGGTGGTTGTACCTTGCTCGTTGACATCGGTTGAACCGCCAGATTCTATGATAGTAACACCGTAAATCCCGAGAGCACACATCGTATCCACGCTTATCCAACTCGTATTTGGATCAGCACCATACGGCACCCTTACCGAGGGATCAAGAATAGTAAATGGTTCGTTGAAAGACCAATATGCCCAACTTATGTTAGCTGCTTCGAGTGCTTCTCTTCGATCCTTGATAAACCGTATGCGGTCTGCCGGAACGCTACCCGAACCGTTACCCAAAACTCTTCTAGCTTGGTTAGCATCGAAAACACCCCACTCTGCACAAAATACCTTGAGATTGCCGCCATGTGAATTATTCCAAGCAGTAATCGGTGCAAACAGAGCCTGCTGCTGGCTCTTATTCCAGGGGGTGTCGCAACACATATTTACTTCGTTATATGCAGTAGTATACAAGTTACTTGGAATCGCAGGCAGAATATAGTCAGCAGGATTATTTGATGTACTCGATGGATAAGGTACGTTACTTAAATAAGGATAGAAAGAGCCGTTAAAATACCCCCCCTGAAAGGTAAATACCCATGGCCAATATGTTGTAAAACTATAATATACATTGGCATCAGCCACTGGATTCAATAGAACCAAATGGCCAATATCTGACCAACCATCCGCGTCAAGAATTAGTATGTTATCCTGCATACCGCTTCTGGCTGCTTGCCACATTTGCGGCAGCATAGTATTCCATGACTGATAATTCTCGTGTGGTTCGGTCATAAGCTCAAATGCAACTTCGCCTCGTCCCCATCTTGCAGCTAAGTACGCTGCGAAATCATGATAAAACACGAGCAATTTTGTAAAGCCCTCAGAGGTGCCAAGATAATACTCCTTAAAACCAGGCTCCGGATGAATGCATACAACAACAGGAATACCATGATTCAAAAATTTGTTTACAAGCTCGTATACATACCAAATATTGGTTGTGTTTATAGTACCATCAGCAGCGTTCATCATCAACTCAGGATTAATGAGCACTTTTGCAAAATCAAGCCCCATAAGTTTAACTAAATTAACATCCGCCGGGTGAATTTCAGCGGCACCCTCGACAGGTATTTGATGGAAGGGTCTATCAAAAACGACTCCTTTCCTAAGTGACATCAGTTGTTGGCTGGCTAAATCCCTCTGGCATACAACCAAAGTATTGTTCCCATCAAATGTGACAGCAACGGCTCCGATAATACCGCCCCCTCTGATCTTGCCGCTGGCAATGAATCCATTAGCCTTGTCTATCTGATTGCCTATTAAAATAAGCGTAGAACCCGGATGGATGTCTATAAATCCACCTGAATAGATGTCGAGGGTAAACATATACATAGTACCATCAATGAGGTTAACTCTTCCAGTATTCTCGATATAGTTGTTCCACGAAACGCCTATCATATTACCGCCATTAGTAATATTGACAGTGCCACTGCCTAAAGTTGCTGACCCTCCTATACGCCAACCTTCACTCTGCACAACAGATCCTGCGCCATCTATGTTGATTACGCCAACACCGTAGCCTGTTCCAAGAAATATCTCGCCAGGACCCCATAACGGGGTACCGATTTTCCCCCCAGACACAACATTCAATGTGCCTGGTGCGGCATAACCAACATACAGCCATTGGCAGACTGCCTGAGGCTGTGTCCCATCAATCACACAGGCGTTACTACCTGACCCGTAAATCTTGGCCATTCCAGATAAGTTCGGCTCCATCACCGGAACTGCACCAGTATTCCAGTTCGCAGCCGTACTCCACTTACCGTCCATGGTCGTATTAACCCATACGGTAGGATTCACTTGGTATACAACATTAGTATTATTACCATCAAACGTGGCAACAATGTCTCCGATAACACCGCCCCCTCTGATCTTGCCGCTATCAATGAATCCATTAGCCTTGTCTGTCTGATTGCCTATTAAAATAAGCGTAGAACCCGGATGGATGTCTATAAATCCACCTGAATAGATGTCGAGGGTAAACATATACATAGTACCATCAATGAGGTTAACTCTTCCAGTATTCTCGATATAGTTGTTCCACGAAACGCCTATCATATTACCGCCATTAGTGATATTGACAGTGCCACTGCCTAAAGTTGCTGACCCTATACGCCAACCTTCACTCTGCACAACAGATCCTGCGCCATCTATGTTGAGTATTCCAATGGCATCAGTATCTTCTCCGCCGACCCATATCTCGCCAGGACCCCATAATGGGGTGCCGATTTTCCCACCGGCCACAACGTTCAGTGTGCCGGTTTCGCCCCAGAAATTACCAATATGCAGCCACTGGGCGACTGCTTGAGGCTGTGTCCCATCAATAGTACAGGCGTTCGCACCTGTCAAGTTAATCCGAGCATCGCCATTGCTATCCGGTGTCACAGTTGGAACAACACCCTTACTCCAATTCGCAGCCGTGCTCCACTTGCCGTCCGCGGTTGTGTTAGCCCAAGCATATGCTGCTAACCCTTGCGTCGCTGTAACGTATGTATAATCATAGGCAGGAACATATGCGACAGTAACATTTCCAGCGATACCATTTCCTGTAATCCTGCCAGCAGCGATAAGCGCATTAACTAGAGGACGACGATCGGTCTTCAGCATAAGTTTAGCAGTTAGTCCATTGATATCTATCACTCCACCTGCATCGATTACAAAATCTCCTACACCCGTAATCTGCATTACACCGCCGCTACTGATATTAACTCTTCCCGTAGCGCGAATAGATGTGCCCCACCAAACACCTAACATTTTACCGCCATTAGTGATATTGACAGTGCCACTGCCAAAAGTTGCTGCCGATCCTATACACCACCCCTCACTCTGCATAACAGATCCTACGCCATCTATGTTGAGTATTCCAGTGGCGGAAGTATTTTCTCCGCCGACATATGTCCAGCCAGGACCCCATATCGGGGTACCAATTTTTCCACCAGCCACAACGTTCAGTGTGCCGGTTTCGCCCCAGAAATTACCAATATGCAGCCACTGGGCGACTGCTTGAGGCATAGTCCCATCAATAGTACAGGCGTTCGCACCTGTCAGGTTAATCCGAGGATCGCCAAAGGTATCCTGCGTCGCCGTCGGAACAACACCCTCAGTCCAATTCGCAGCCGTGCTCCACTTGCCGTCCCCGGTTGTGTTGGTCCAGTCATTTGCTGCTAACACTTGCGTCACTATCGACAACACCACCATAAGACATACTACCAACATAGTTTTTCTACACATTTTTCTTTCCTTTCATTGTTTATTGTTAATGTTCCTTAAAACAAGAATAAGAAATATAAATCAGCTAATTATCTGTGTAAGATTTAGTCGACAGCAGCCTGCGTATATTGTTCCAGCAATTTTAGATATGTATGATACTGAGCCATAGAAACTCCAGGCGGAGTCTGATGGTCAACACTCGGAATAAAACCACCGCTTTTCATTAAAGGCAGCAACCGTTCGAACTCATCTCTCATAGCCTGTTCGCCGTCCTTCATAACCATTTTGTCAAAATGGCCTATCATCCGCAAATTCGGAAATTGCCGACGCAGTTTCATTCCATCCACACCGGCCTGCCTTTCCAGCGGCAAAACACCCTCAATCCCAATATCCATAAGCCACGGTATTAATTCAGACACATCACCATCAGTATCCACGAACGGGATTATACCCAACTCTTTGACCACTGGCACTACACGACGATAGTACGGAGCGAGAAATTCATCGAAGAGCTGCCGCGACAGCATTGGTCCATGATTATATGACATATCTTCGGCAATGGTCATAAAGGTCGGCTTACATATTTTTGTAATTTCACGCAAAGTGGCAATATGGTAATTTGCGAGATCCTGATTCATTCTGTGCATAAGCTCAGGCATATCGAAAAAAGAGTACATATGCCGTTCAAGCCCAAAAAGTGTTCGCGGGAACCAGAAGAAGCCTTCTAAGGTTATCCATATTACGGCTTGACCATTCTGCTGACGAGCAGCCCAAGGCATCATCTTTTCAATGCTGACCCTATGGCTGGGGAATAACTGCGGCTTCAAGGCACAATAATCATCCTCATTTTTTATAGCACCTTCAACATGATGTTGTGACACATCTATGGCGCTGGTTGTCGTGCTAATCCAGAATTGGACATAAGGATCTAAACCAAAATAGTCTGATATTTCAGTAACACTGTCCAGACATTGCGGCAAACCTTCTGATTTCCAGCGTTTAGTTGTCTCATCCCACCACGTTGCCCATTCCCATCGAGGCAATCTATCCACAGGCTGAAAATTCATAACTGCACGAAAACGTTCAACATGATTCATAGTTACTTACCTTTTTTGACTATATTCAATCTCTCATAATCCTTTCAAATCGCCAAATATCCCGCATTTCTCACCATAAGAATAAAACTTTTTATTTATCGCGAAACATTAACATCAGGAACAGTTTTTGAATAAACGTATATAATATCTTCACTTATATCAACAGTCATCTCTCCTTTACTTCCGAGAGCTTTCTCGCTGGTTCTGCCCATGATGTCCACAACCGATATCTTTTGCTGCTGCTCGAATCTTAGTTTCACAGGACACGCACTATTCGCATCGACACTCCAGAGTGTTGTTACATAGCCTTCCGGTATCTTGAAAACCACTCCATACCTGTCACCGGGCAACAATAAGGCACGTTCATACTTAGCCCAACTCAAGGCAGATGCCATTGTATGATAGGCTACATAAGCAGGCCGAGGTGTAAGATCTGCCCTCAACAAGCCGGCAGGATTGTAATATGGTTCTTCCGGAACCCCCCAGGAATAGCCGGGAAACCAGAACATCTTCTTTAGGCCTTTGGCAAAACCTAAAACGTGCGTGCGGCCAAGCCATTGAGCCTGATGTTTCTCGCCAACGCCTATGAACCAAACCCAATTATCAGCCATACAGGCAAATTCTGTATCCCAGGCTTCGACATTGGGTTTATTTTTGTTTCGCCATTCGATAAATCTATCATACGTCGGCAAAAATTGGGTCTTTTCCGGAAAATTGGCATCGTTGAACCGATAGTTATGAATAGCGATTATGTCATAATACGAAGAGTCATCGGCCTTATATACCGCATCAAAAAAGTCGACCGGATTTTTCTCCCAAGTGGCAGCAGCCTCAATTATGATTTTGATATCAGGCTTGGCTCGCCTGGCTGCCTGATAAGCAATTTTGGCCAATTTTGCATATTCAGCCGGAGTGCCATGCCAGTATTCTAAATTCGGCTCGTTCCATATCCGCAGGTAGATCAGCCAGTCTTTGTAATGGTTGACAAAATCATAAACAAATCGTTCCCATTGATCCCAGTCGATCGGAGGGTATGTCCAGGAATCGCCCGGATCGCCAGGTTTCCACGATGAAGTCCACTGTGGAATAGCGTATAGGTGAGGGATGGGCGTGATTCCAGCCTTTAATGCTTCATTGAACCACTTGTCGTAATATGCCCAGTTATATTTTCCCTTCTCCGGCTCAAGTTCCTTCCACCATGTATCGATAGTTCCCCATCGGGCTCCCACTTGAGCCATATTTTCATAGAATCCCCTGGGCACAATATCGGCAAGCAAATTCACACATCCTATGGTATAGGTACCCAAAGGCGAATTGGAAGGAAAGTTGCGAGGATGATCGAAAACGGCCACAGACCATACTTTTTTCTGCTCCAGAACCATTCCACTTTCGGCAATAAGTTTGAGATTTATTTCATAGTAACCAACTTCAGACACACCCAATTTTATGACCACTTCCGTCCTTGAAACATTTACCAGTTTAACCGGTTGTTCATGGACTTTGGCCTTTTTGCCCCAGTAATCGACCAACTCAAGCTGGAGAGTACCTTTAAACTCTGAAGATACGTCTCCTTTTATTACAAGGTCGATTTCTATCGGCTTTCCCAAATAGCACACCCTCGTACTATCGGGCAACACACCAACAGTTAACTCCGTTTTAGGAATCGATTTTGAATAAACGTATATAATATCTTCACTTATATCAACAGTCATCTCTCCTTTACCTCCGAGAGCTTTCTCGCTGGTTCTGCCCATGATATCCACAACCGATATCTTTTGCTGCTGCTGTTCAAATTCCAGTTTCACAGGACACGCACTATTCGCATTGACACTCCACATAGCCGTTACATAGCCTTCTGGTATTTTGAAAACCATTCCATACCTGTCATCGGGCAATGATAAGGCACATTCATACTTAGCCCAGCTCAAGGCAGATGCCATTGTATGATAAGCTACATAAGCTGGCCGGGGAGTAAGATTGTTCACTCTTAGCAGTCCGGCAGGATTGTAATATGGTTTTTCCTGAATCGGCCAGGAGTAGCCTGGAAACCAGATCATCTTCTTTAGACCTTTGGCAAAACCTAAAACGTGCGTGCGGCCAAGCCATTGGGCCTGATGTTTCTCGCCAACGCCTATGAACCAAACCCAATTATCAGCCATACAGGCAAATTCTGTATCCCAAGCTTCGACATTGGGTTTATTTTTATTTCGCCATTCAATAAATTTATCATACATAGGCAAAAATTGTGTCTTTTCCGGAAAATTGGCATTATTAAACAGATAATTATGTATGCCAATTACGTCATAATACGAAGAGTCATCGGCCTTATATACCGCATTAAAAAAGTCGATCGGATTTTTCTCCCAAGTGGCAGCAGCCTCAATTATGACTTTAATATCAGGCTTGGCTCGTTTGGCTGCCTGATAAGCTATTTTGGCCAATTTTGCATATTCAGCCGGAGTGCCGTGAAAGGATTCTAAATTTGGCTCGTTCCAGATTCGCAGGTAAACCAGCCAATCCTTGTAATGGTTGACAAAATCATAAACAAATCGTTCCCATTGTTCCAAGTAGATCGGAGGATAGGTCTCTGCATCGCCTGGATCTCCGGGCCGCCACGATGAAGCCCACCGTGGAATGCCGTACAGGTGAGGAATGGGCGTGATTCCAGCATTTAATGCTTTAGTGAACCACTTGTCGTAATATGCCCAGTTATATTTTCCTTGCTCCGGCTCAAGATACTTCCAGCAGAGATCGATAGTTCCCCATCGGGCTCCCATTTGAGCCATATTTTCATAGAATCCCATGGGCACAATTTCGGCAAGAGGATCTAACATTCCTATGATATATGTCCCCAAAGGCGAATCGGAAGGAAAGTTGCGAGGATGATCGAAAACGGCCACAGACCATACTTTTTTCTGCTCCAAAACCGTTCCACTTTTGGCAATAAGTTTGAGATTTATTTCATAGTAACCAACTTCAGACACACCCAATTTCATGACCACTTCCGTCCTTGGAACATTTACCAGTTTAACCGGTTGTTCATGGACTTTGGCCTGTTTGCCCCAGTAATCGACCAACTCAAGCTGGAGAGTACCTTTAAACTCTGAAGATACGTCTCCTTTTATTACAAGGTCGATTTCTATCGGCTTTCCCAAATAACACACCCTGGTGCTATCGGGCAATATATAGACCGTTAACGCCGCACTACATGCCGTACACATTGCACAAATTAAAATCAGCGCCCTTAAAATCATTTCACCATTCCTTTCATTTTGGAACAAGTATTTTCTGCCCGGCACACACCGAGTAACTTTCACCATTCACCAATCAAAATACTCATTCTTCAACTCAATTTTTCAATTTACATCATAAAACTCACAAGGTCATAAATATCGCAAGTCAAGCTGATAATACTTTCACTCTTTTTAACTGCTCCTAATCCGTGATATTTCTTTCTTTAGGAATGCCCAACCTATTGTGAGCAAGCCGCGTTAAGGGGATCGGTACAGCTAAGCCATTGGCTTGCAAAATCAGCAAAGTCAAGAAAATCAACATAACAATCGTGATTAAAATCCCCTGGAGAATAAGTTGTGCAAGTGCAACCTCCTGCGACGGCCACATTGGTCATAAGACCGACGTAAGAAACCACCAGAGGGCAACAACTACTCGGACTGGCTATCTTGCCGGCAACAATGTACCCATTAATTTGAGTTCTATGATCACCAGCCCAAGTAAACGTGGAAGTTCCACTGATTTTTATAACTCCACCGTCATTGATATCAAAAGGTCCCCCGCCCAGAATCACCATTGTGCCGTTAATGATGTTAACAGTTGCTGTAGCGTGAATATAGTTGCCCCAACTCTGCGTACCGCTTTGCAGCACACCGCCATTGGTGATATTGACAACCGCACTGCCTGAAGCTGCTGCCCCTATACGCCAACCTTCACTCTTCGCAATAGATCCTGCGCCATCAATGCTGAGTATTCCAATGCCACCATTTGCTCCAATCCATGTCTCGCCAGGACCGAATAACGGGGTACCGATTTTTCCACCAGCCACAACGTTCAGTGTGCCGTTTTCGCCAAAGGAATTACCAATACTCAGCCACTGGCAGACTGCTTGAGGCTGTGTCCCATCAATAGTACAGGCGTTCGCACCCGCCATGATAATCCGAGGGTCGCCAATGCTATCCGGTGTCATCGTCGGAACAATACCCTCACTCCAATTCGCAGCCGTGCCCCACTTGCCATCCCCGGTTGTGTTAGTCCAAACATTTTGTGCTAACACTTGCGTCACCATCGACAACACCACCGCAACACATAATATATACAACTTTTTTCTAAACATCTTTTCCTTCTACATATCAATTTTTTCTTTACGTTTCTGCAATTCGTACACCATATCCTTTTAAAATCCGAACAAAAGTATTTAGGCACTTAGACAAGTGCCCAAATGCACCATTCACTATCTGTTACAAGCAGTAAGGGTCAGTAGGTTCTGTACAATCAAGCCACATACCTGCAAACATTGCTAAGTCCTTGAAATTAACGTAGCAATCCTTATTCAAGTCAGATGGAAGGTGGACTTTACAAGCACAACCACAAAGAGGCAGTCCTAACGCATCCAATGTGGGATTATCAACCCAACTTGATAAACTATCACCATACGGCACTCTTACTGAGGGATCAAGAATAGTAAATGGTTCGTTGAAAGACCAATATGCCCAACCTATGTTAGCTTCTTCAAGTGCTTCTCGTCGATCCTTGATAAACTGTATGCGGTCTGCCGGAACGCTACCAGAACCGTTACTCAAAACTCTTCTAGCTTGGTTAGCATCGAAAACACCCCACTCTGCACAAAATACCTTGAGATTACCGCCATGTGAATTATTCCAGGCAGTAATCGGTGCAAACAGAGCCTGCTGCTGGCTCTTATTCCAGGGGGTGTCACAATACGTATTTACTTCGTTATATGCAGTAGCATACCCCCCCTCTGGAATATCCCCTAAAATATAGTCAGCAGGATTATTTGATGTACTCGATGGATAAGGTACGTTACTTAAATAGGAATAGAAAGGTTCTATAAAATATCCACCCTGAAAGGTAAATGTCCATGGCCAATATGTTGTAAAACCATAATACACATTTGGGTCATTCACTGGTGTCAATTTGGTCAGGTAGTCAATATTAGCCCAACCATCCGCGTCAAGAATTAGCATATTATCCGGCATAACGCTTCTAACGGCCTGCCACATCTGCGGCAGCATCGTATTCCATGACTGATAATTCTCGTGTGGTTCAGTCATAAGCTCAAATGCAACTTCGCCTCGTCCCCACCTTGCTGCTAAGTACGCTGCGAAATCATGATAAAACACGAGCAATTTAGTAAAGCCCTCAGGGGTGCCAAGATAATACTCTTTAAAACCAGGGTGCGGATGAATGCACACAACAACAGGAATACCCTGAGTCAAAAATTTATTTACAAGGTCCTCTATATACCAAATATTGGTTGTGTTTATAGTACCATCAACAGCGTTCATCATCAGTTCAGGATTAATGAGTACCTTTGCAAAATCAAGCCCCATAAGTTTAACTAAATTAACATCCGCCGGATGAATTTCGGCGGCACCCTCGACAGGTATTTGGTGGAACGGTCTATCAAAAACAACTCCTTTCCTAAGTGACATCAGTTGTTGGCCGGCTAAATCCCTCTTGCATACAACCAAAGTATTGTTCCCATCAAACGTGACAGCAACGTTTCCGGTAATACCACCCCCTCTGATCTTGCCGCTGGTAACAAATCCATTAACCAGGTCTCTCTGATCGCTACCCAGAATAAGCGTAGAAGTTCCACTGATGTCTATCACTCCACCGTTATCGATTACAAGATCTGTGCCCAGAATCTGCATTACACTACCGCTACGGATATTAACTCTTCCCGTAGCGCGAATATAGCTACCCCACCCATACGTACCGCTTTGCAGTACACCGCCATTGGTGATATTAACAGTGCCATTGCCAAAAGCTGCTGCTGACCCTATACGCCAACCTTCACTCTTCGCAACAGATCCTGCGCCATCTATGTTGAGTATTCCAGTGGCGGAAGTATTTTCTCCGCCGACAAATGTCTCGCCAGTACCCCATATCGGGGTACCAATTTTTCCACCAGCCACAACGTTCAGTGTGCCGGTTTCGCCCCAGAAATTACCAATATGCAGCCACTGGGCGACTGCTTGAGGCATAGTCCCATCAATAGTACAGGCGTTCGCACCTGTCAGGTTAATCCGAGGGTCGCCAATGCTATCCGGCGTTATCGTCGGAACAATACCCTCACTCCAATTCGCAGCCGTACTCCACTTGCCGTCCCCGGTTGTGTTGGTCCAGTCATTTGCTGCTAACACTTGCATCGCCATTGACAGCATCGCCGCAACACACGCCATATACACAACTTTTCTACACATTTTCACTTCCTTTGAAAATTATCCTTTTTCGACCAAAATTCGTTATCATAATACAATCTCTCTCTTGTACACATAGTTATTGTACACTTTTTGCACCCCACGAACCGCCATTTCGCGGAAATCTCTCACCATTATGCGACACAAGCTTTGGTTAACCAAGCATAACTCGGCCACTTGAAACCCCTAAGTCAATCGCAATATAGTTTTTTGGCTGCAACACAATATTTCCCTTAAATTGAATCGATTGTTAATATTGACAGGATATCTTCCGGCATCAGATCGGTTGGTAAGCCGGATAACCGGTTTTCGTTTTCCGGACTTGCTATTTTGCCCAATTGTTCAAAGAATTGATTTTTTTCTATTTTGTTGCTGAAAACTTTTTCCGCCCACGGGCCAATATATCCTATATTGGCCTGTCGTTGCAGAACGGAATGGGCATAGATAATCCGGGCTCCTTTTAAGAAAAACGGTACCAACGGCATTAGTCCTTCTGACTTAAAATCATCAACAATTCCCTGACCGTGATTATTCATCTCCGTTCCGGACACAATCGGCAGTCCCATACTGTCAACCAACTCAATAACTTTGTGTAAATTCTCGAGTTTCTTTTTCGGATCATGAGGGGTATAAGCAGGATTTGGAATCACACTGAATGCCCGAACTCCGCTGTTCATAGCGACTTCAATCAGTTTTTCCTCTTCCTGCTCACTTTCCAAAATGCCATCCAGCCAGCAAAGCGTTGGTATCCCGCCAGCGTTGATAATGAACCGATTGACTTCGGCCATCGTCGGAAATAAACCCTTGCCGGGCTGTACATATCCGACACTTCCTTTTTTCATCGTTTTCTTCCGAATTTCACCAAGCAGCTTGGTACCATCCGGAATATCAAAACCTTCCACTGAACAGTCAAGTTTATCTGTCCAGAACTTAATAAGCTTTTCATTGTCAGTAAACATCTTTGCCGCTTTTATCGCGTATGCCTGACACAAATGACGCTCGGTCGCATTGCCATTGGGAGTTAACGGTAAAACGTCATTCTCATAATCAACCACAACAGGAGCAAGAAATTCATTGACGCGATTTGTAAGTTCAATGTTTCTTTGCTGTGAAGTTCTTTTTAATTCCTTAAGGAATTTGCACAGGTGTTCTTCACGAGGCACTCGCGGAAAGCCTATTCCGATGTGATATGCTATCCCCGGCTCGCCCGGAGAATTAATCTCCTTGTCTGCATATTCAGGAACATAAACACGGGTCTCCATACCAGCGCATGCCTTGATGCCCGTTAATTTTGCAGCTTCCAGAAATTCGTCAAGCCCATCTAAAACATCAAAGTCAATAATCCCGGCAACCGCAAGCCGATGTTTGCACGCCAGCCACGCCGCCTTACTGGGCGAATACCCATAAGCGTTATATCCGTAAAAAGTATGAATATGAATATTAACGTAACTACCAATTGGATTTGACTTCATCTCGCCAATTTGACTTTTATATATCTTAGCCAGCGCAGATGTGCGTTCTTCAAGGTTAAAACTGTCTAATTGCTGTTCAGGGTACTGCATAAATCCTATTTCCCTTTTTTATCCAATTTGTATTTGTCCGGCAAAAAGGTTCTGAGCATCTCTCTATCCGGTGTCTGCTCACCGGCTGGTTCAAAAACCGTTCTGTCAGAGGTCATAGCCGAAAATATCTCGTTGTATGACCAGCCAATTTTATTCGCTTCAAATATAGTTCGCAAGTCATTAATATATTGTATGCGGTCAGCAGATTTTACACCACCCTGGTAACATCCAAATTCCGCACACCATATCTTTAATTTACCACCGCCGTAATATCGGTTCCAATCCGAAATTCTTTCAATTCTTGCCTTGAGACTATACCGTTCCATAACTCATTAGCGTACCTCTCTATATAGTTTATCAACCCTATATATGATTATCATGGAGAAGGCTCATCACCTCACTGCGAGCACGCTGGTCTGAACGGAATAGGCCTCGCACTGTCGATGTAACCATAACTGCACCTGGCTTTTTAATGCCGCGGATAGTCATACAGCTATGCGAAGCCTCAATCACCACAACAACCCCCATTGGTTTTATTCCACTCATCAACGAATCAGCTATTTGAGAAGTAAACCTCTCCTGCAACTGAAGTCTATGAGCATAGCTATCAACTATGCGAGCAAGCTTACTTACACCAAGAACCTTGCCTTTTGGCAAATAAGCAACATGCGCTTTGCCGATAAATGGCATTAAATGGTGTTCGCATATGCTGTAAAATGGTATATTTCGTAAAAGCACAATCTCATCGTAGTTTTCAGTGAATGCACTTTCGAAATAAACATCCGGAGAATCACTCATGCCGGAAAGCAATTCGACATACATCCTGGCAACACGATCAGGTGTGTCGATGAGGCCTTCCCGCGAAACATCTTCACCGACTGCAAGTAATATCTCTTTAACCGCACGTTTTATACGCTCCGCATCTACTGATGTTTTTTTTATTTTATTCACAACTATATCGCTTCATGCACATATCCAATTTTATGGCATTTATGGGGTCATAGAGCTTTTTTTATTCATTATTTTAGCACTTTCCACCGTGTTATAAAGAAGCATGGTTATGGTCATTGGTCCCACTCCACCAGGAACAGGGGTGATATAGGAAGCTTTTTTCTTTATTGCTTCAAAATCAACATCACCAACAAGGCGAAACCCATTTTTCTTAGTTGAGTCATCTATTCTGTTCACACCTACATCTATAACAACAACTCCATCCTTGACCATTTCAGCGGTAACAGTATTCGGCCTGCCCGCTGCCGCAATAACAATATCTGCATTTCGGGTATGCCAGGCAATATCCTTCGTGCGTGTGTGACAAACAGTAACGGTGGCATTGCCAACAGGAGATTTTTGTATAAGCATATTCGCAAGCGGTTTTCCAACGATGTTGCTGCGGCCAACGATGACAATTTCTGCACCATCAAGCTTTATTCCTGAACGTATAAGCATCTGCACAACACCGTGTGGTGTGCAAGGCAGAAAAGCTTTATCGCCTACGACCATCTTGCCAACATTCATAGGATGGAAACCATCAACATCTTTAGCGGGGTCTATTGCCAATAAAACTTTTTGTTCATCAACATGTTTGGGAAGAGGCAACTGAATAAGAATACCATGAATTTTTGGGTTTTTATTCATTTTATCAACTAAAGCCAGTAATTCTGCTTCAGATGTTTCAACTGGTAACCGATTGTCATCGGAGTATATGCCAGCTTCTTCACAGGCTTTTCCCTTGGCAGTTACATAAGAAATTGAGGCTGGATCAATTCCAACAAGAATTACCCCCAACCCGGGAGTTATCCCTTTTCTCTTTAGCAATTGTACTTCTGCTTTTAATTCGGTTCGAATATCCGAAGCAATTTGTTTGCCATCGATTATTTGTGCTGCCATTTTTAGAATAATCCTTTCACTTTTCCAGTTTCAACGTCCACATCAATGTTTTTAAAGGCCGGATTTGACGCTGTGCCAGGCATTAGTTTGATATCGCCCGCAATCGGCACAATAAAGCCTGCACCTTTGTAAATCATAATATCCCGAATCGGCAACAACCAATCCTTTGGGCGGCCTTTGAAATCAGGATTATGTGAAAGCGACAGGTGTGTCTTGACCATGCATGTGCCTAATGTTTTTACAACAGGGTCGGCCTCAAAAGCTTTTGCTTTCTCCAATGCCACGGACGTATATTCAACACCGCTTGCGCCATAAACTTCCTTTGCGATTAATTCAATCCGCTGCCGCAACGGCGTACTGAGTTCGTATAGAAATTTGAAATTATTCTTCTCATTACATGCCTGAATGACTGCCTCTGCCAGTTCCTTTGCACCATCCCCGCCCCTGAGCCAATGCTCGCTCACCGCCACAAGAGCGCCACTCTGTTCAGAAATTTTACGAATAGCCTCTATCTCGGCCTTGGTATCGGTATAAAAGCTGTTGATGCACACCACTGGCCGCACACCAGACTTTTTGACCGTCTCGATGTGAGCAACAAGGTTCTGGCAGCCCTCCTCAACAAGTGCAACGTTTTCTTTTGCGTAAACCTCATTAAGTGGAGCGCCTGGCTTGACCGCCGGCCCGCCGCCATGCATCTTCAGCGCTCGCACTGTAGCAACAATAACCACCGCGTTTGGTTTTATGCCTGACATGCGACACTTGAGATTCCAGAATTTTTCAAAACCGATATCGGCGCCAAAACCACTTTCGGTAACATGATAATCCGCCAGTTTAGTTCCGACCATATCAGCGATTATAGAACTTTGGCCGATAGCAATATTAGCAAACGGCCCTGCGTGTACAAAAACAGGTTGGCCTTCTACAGTTTGAAGGAGATTAGGATTAAGCGCATCAACCATCCATGCAGTCATCGCGCCGTCAACTTCCAGGTCGTGTGCTGTAACTTCGCCGCCTTTTTTGTCATAGGCGACAACGATTTTTGCCATGCGTTCTCGCATATCTTTCAAATTCTTTGAGACCGCCAGAATCGCCATCACTTCACTCGATACCGTAATCGCAAACCCAGATTCCATCTCGAAGCCATCCTTATCTCCACCCCTGCCGATGGTGATATTGCGAAGTGACTGAGCACAGAAATCCATCACCCATTTCATCTGCACTCTCTTCGGGTCAATGTCGAGGCGTTTGAGTCCACCTTTTGCCAGACGTACATCGTCGTAATTTCTCTCATGCTGCATACGCGATGTC
The DNA here is from genome assembly GCA_001824555.1 of Planctomycetes bacterium GWC2_45_44. Classification (GTDB taxonomy): domain Bacteria; phylum Planctomycetota; class Phycisphaerae; order Sedimentisphaerales; family UBA12454; genus GWC2-45-44. The sequence goes on along the minus strand of MHXU01000136.1, from coordinate 10,431 downwards.
AGTGCAACCATACAGAGATTATGCGCATTTGTAATCGAATCTATATCACCGGTAAGCCTTATCGAAAAAGGCGTCAGCGGAATACACTGTGCTAGCCCACCACCAGCCGCAGAGCCTTTGATATTGAACGTCGGCCCGCCACTGGGTTGACGTATCGCACCAACAACACGTTTGCCAAGCTTACCAAGACCTTCCACAAGGCCAATTGAGGTTGTCGTTTTGCCTTCACCTAAAGGAGTCGGCGTAATGGCAGTAACATCGACATATTTAGCATCGCCATTACTGTGAACACGATCAAGTACCTTGAGATAATCAACTTTTGCAAGATAACGGCCATAAGGTATCAGTTCCTCATCTTTAAGCCCCATCTCAGCGGCTATCCTTGAAACAGGCTTCATCGTCAATTCTGCAGCTTCAGCTATCTGCCAATCTTTCATTTTCGTTGGATCAAGCTTCATATAATGCTCCTTTTATTTTACATTTTGGTTTACGGTAGAATAAAGTTATAATTAAGCCCAGTGTAAGTAAACACGCGGCAATAGAAAATGCCATAGTGAAGCTGTTAGAAGTCTTTTTGACCCACTCCATCAGCATGGGTCCTATAGCACCTGCAGTACCCCAGGCAAACAGTATTGCCCCATAAATACTACCGATATTTTTAGGGCCAAACGTATCAGCGGCAAACGAGGGCATGGTTCCAAATCCACCACCATAGCAAAGCATGATATAACAACAGATAATTGTGAATACCGCAACACTCGTAACATGCGGCAGAATAAGAAATAATGGAATCTGGGTTCCAAAAATTAGCATAAAAGCGGTATTTCTTCCAATCTTCTCAGATAATGAACCCCAGAATAACCGTCCAAGACCGTTAAACAGCGATGCTGCAAAAATTATCGTACCCGCCATAACAGCCGGATTAGATAGTTTTAACTGGCTCTGAGCCATTGGCGAAAGGTTGCTGATAATTGCTATTCCAGCCGTTACATTAAGAAACAGAATTCCCCATAAGATATAAAACTGATTCATGCCACAAGCGGTCTTAAAGTCAAGTGATACTACAGCGGGAGCGGTTTTAATTCCGTTGCCCGTCAGTACATAATTGGCAGGAGGATTGACTAATTTTCTGGCAGCTATAAATAGCCCAATGAAGAAGATAATCCCAGAAATATAAAATGTATTTGCAATCCCAAAATGCTCAATCAGAATCGGTGCAATCTGTCCCATAACAGCCGCACCGAGCCCAAACCCCATCACCGCAAGGCCAGTGATAAAACCCTTCTTGTCCGGAAACCACCTCAACAGTACCGCCACCGGCGTTACATATCCAAGGCCATTGCCAATGCCTGCGATAACGCCGTAGCCAATCCACAACAGCCACAGATTCCCAATCGAATCCGCCACCCCGGCCAGCAGCGTACCAAGGCCGAATAAAACCGCTGCTATCGATGCCACTTTTTTTGTTCCGGCCTTATCGACAAACCTGCCTCCAAGTGCTGCCGAAAACCCGAGAAAAAATATTGTAAGCGTAAATGTGAAACCAACTTGCTGCGCCGACCAGCCATGATTCTTAATCAAAGGATTTTTGAACACGCTCCACGCATAGACCGTCCCTAATATCATCTGTATAACCACACCAGCGATGGCCACATGCCAGCGACTCTGTGGGAACTGAACATCAATGGAATCCGCTAATCTTGTTGGCGTAATGATTGCCCGCTGTTCTGTTTGTACCATCGCCCGCATGTAATTGGTATCCTAAAAAACAGTAATAACCTATTGAGTTAATTCGATATAAATATGATAAGTTTGTAATAAAAATAGATTTCTTTAAAACTTCAAATATGTCATTAAGACACGTATATTGACCATCTGAAATCTCTTTGACATCTGCATTGTTTATGTTCTTCTACCATCCATCAAGAATCTTTATTTCGTAGTCAAAACCAGCACGCCGACATAATATGCAGCGTATCTCTCCATGTACCACACTTACACCTATGTAATCTTTTTTATTTAATCCGTATGGTACCAAGCATCTCATTTAATGGCTTGAACCCACGGAATCTATCCCGAAGCGGGTTTCGTATATAACACGATGCAAACAAGTTGCCAATCTGAACCGCTTCTTCAAAATTAATCGTACCATTTCTGAAATCATCCAAATAATAAGCAATATATGCAACAACTCCGGCCCGAAATGAATCGCCTGCTCCTACAAGATTAATATCGCCATCAGCAATAAATCTGGATGTGATTTTCGTCGGAGACGGAGAGCTGCCATCAGGAATGCAATGTTTCTGATAAGCGCCATCTTTCACGGTTACGCCAAATAGCCTGGTTCTCTTTTCCTTTCTCCAGTACTTTTTGGCAAGTGTTCCCAGAAAGAAGTCATAATCTTTTTTAGTGAAATCATACCAATTACAACAATCAAAAAGCGTATTGCCTATCAACTTCGATTCATCTGATGAGGTGAAGAATATATCGACTTCGGGAAGCAGCGGCTCAAGCAATTTGTACTTCTCTACTTTTCCACCTATTTTTATCAAATGCTCAGGGTTGTCTGTTAAAGTATGATTATCAACAATTGTTACAATACCTCGTTCAGTGCACCACCGAATAAATGACGCTAAATCTCTGCCTTCATTTGCGTCCCCTCTTTCCGACAGGCCAGAGTACATATAATAGACAACTTTCGGATTCAACTTTTCTATAGACTTCTTGAATATTTCGAAGTCAAAGTCATTAATAGCATTAGGAAAGGTAGCTATCCCTCCACGATCTTTTTGCGGCACATCGTAAATAAAAGCTGTCCCCGTAGCCAATTCAGGATGAATATAGATATGGCTCATATCTACGCCATATCGGACCATTTCATCATATAAGAACCGGCCTTGTGCATCCAGCCCGCCAAAGTCGCCCTTACCAAGATTTGCTCCTATTGCTATGTTCAAGCCCGCTTTTGCCATCAATGGCGCTGCATTGCCTACCCCACCAGCCGTTGCCAGCCCATCTTTTGCCCATTGTGCATATTGCCCCTGCGAATAAGCAGGCATTTCTTCCGCCTTACCGCAATAAATTCCCCCATGACTTACCAATTGAGAAACAAAAGCAAAATCACTTCTGCGAAAATCTACAACAGCAAAATTTAAAATAAGAACATCAGTCCGCATTGAAAATCCGTCTATATCTATCAGAATTTAACCAAAGTTTTCAACCTGTTGTTGTTTTTTTCATTTATCAATAACGCCTCTTCAAGCTGCTCAAGGCAAATTGTATCAGTTATAAGAGATTCAACATTAATTATCCCTTTAGATATCATATCAAGAGCTATACGATTTTCCGGAGCACTTGAGCCATGCGTACCTACTACTCTGCATTGTTTATAATGAATATGATTGGTATCAAGAAGAACTTCACTCTTACCTTGCGGCAGGCCGCCAAAAAAATTCACACATCCACATTTAGCTACACATTCCAGCGCAACTTGTTGAGCTACAGGCGCTGAACAACAAATCATTATCTGGTCAACCCCCAATCCACCACTAATCTGTTTGACCTGACTTACAAACTTTTCCTTATCACTGCTATTTAATGTACCTGCTATCATATCCCCACAAATACTTTGCGCCTGTTGCAGTTTATCCGGCATAATATCGGCTATATAAATTGAAGAAGCCCCCTGATTCCTTGCCAATTGGGCATGTAAAATTCCTACCGGACCAGAGCCAACAATAAGCACACTCTGCCCAAGTTTAAAATCAGAAAGGCACTGACCATTAATGCAGCAGGCTAAAAGTTCGGCAATCGAAGCTTGTTCAAATGTTATTTTATCCGAAAGAATGTTTACTCCTCCGCATCGTATCGCTTCGGTCGGCACCACCATGCATTCCTGATACCCGCCATCAAAATGGTAACCAAATGCTTTCAGATTCGTACACATACTCGGAATGCCTCGTTGACAATAAAGACATTCACAACAATTTACTACGGCACAAACCGCTACTTTCTGACCAACCTTAAAACGATCTTTTAGTTTTTCCCCAACCGTTTCAATTGTTCCGCTTATTTCATGGCCAAGTACTCGCGGTAACTGAATGAGACGGTGGCCATAATTATAGATTTTGACATCGGTCGCACATACCGCACAAACCTTCACCTTAACGAGCAAACCGTCAAGAGGACACTCGGGTTTGGATTTTTCTTCAAGTACCAATTTCTTTATATCGTAGAGAACTGCCCGTTTCATGTATCAGCCTTTATAAGAGACTAAATTCCGAGTAACAACATCAACTCTTATTGCTTCAGGCGCCTCAAAATTTTTCGCCCCTGCAATTGCAACATTTTCATCCTTATCAACACCATCGCCACTCACGCCAATCCCACCAACAAGTTCACCATTTTTATATAACGGCAACCCGCCCGGGAATTCTATAACACCTTCAGATATATTGCTATTGCCTATTTGCCATAAAGGCTGACCTGGCTGAGAAAGGATACCTATGGCACGTGTAGATAGAGCATTTTCGTTGCTGCTGAATGCCACGGCAGTAAATGCTTTGGCACGAGCAATACTTATACTCCCCATCCATGCGTCCTCCATAGACTTTTGGCCTATGATTCTTCCACCTCGATCAACTACAACTATATGCATTTTTGTTGTGGTTTTTTTGCCTTTTTTATCAACTCTCAGTAACGACTCTTCTATAATAGCTGCTTGATAAGCCTGTTCCAATATTTTTTGTGTATCATTTTGGGTAAGTGTCATCATTTATCAGCTCCTTTACTATTTTTTTGATATAACTATTCATTAACTCTGTGGAATAGTTTTGTATTCTTCGATAAACCCATTTAAACCATCGGTAGTAAGTGGGTGTTCGCACATCGCCTCAAAAATAGGAAACGTAATCGCAACACTGTGGGCGCCGGCAAGAATCGCTTCTATCACCTGATCTACATCTTTGATGCTGGCAGCAATAAGATTTGTTCTGTTCAGACCAAATGCATCCAACAATTGACGCATTTTTCGGATAGCATCAAGCCCTTCCTGCCCTGCCATCTTTGCTCTGCCAATAAATGGACTTATAAATGGCGATCCCGCAAGACCAGCCAGCAACGCCTGCGTGGGATTAAACATAAGAGTAGCATTTGTCCTCACACCCTCTTTAACCAGGATTTTCACCGCTGCTAAACCTTCTTTATTGGCTGTTATCTTAATCGCCAATAATGGATCTATTGCATGCAATCGTCTGGCACATTCACAAACCTCTTGTGTAGTTTTACCAATTGCCTGTACCGCTATAGGTCCATTAAAAAACTTGCGTATTTCTTCTACGACCTGTCGATAGCTTTTGCCGCTTTGTGCAACTTTATTTGGGTTAGTTGCAATACCATCAATCAGACCAGTACTGACCGCATCCCTGATTTGCGAAACATCCGCAGTATCCAAAAAAGTATGATACTTCATCATCCAGTCATCCGGTAATACAGGACTGACAGGTCTGCTCACAACAGAAGCGGTAACAATCTGAGCAGCCCGAGAAGGTGTCGCAATCTGTGGAAGAGATGTTCCGACAGAATTTTCTGCCAATACTTTTGATGCCTCCGTAATAATCCTTTGTCTGGTCGGCCCCGCTGTTGTGTTTACTTGTGAACTATACATAATACCAGCTTTACCGCCTGATGACTTAGCTCTATTTATAGTCACACCAAGTTTTTCTGCTGCTTCAAATGCAATCGCGGTTACGGTATCATTTTCGCCAACGTCAAGCTTAGTGATGCCCTTGCCGTTAAGCAGTTCAATATCCGTAGCCGTATAAAAATTTCTGGTACTCATTCTATGCCCTTTCCGTTTACAGACAACTACCTGCTCATCTCAACACCTGGTATCCCGTTTATGCCCTCGAGAGCCGCTTCTTTGGCCGCAATAACCTGAGATTCGGTACCCGCCACATATACACGACCTGTTGCGCCTGTCCAACTAAAACCAACAATTGTAACATTCGCATGTTTTTCCGCCTCATTACAAGCAAGCGTTGCGAAACACGATGGCACAACCTCCAGTATAAGCAAACTTTGATCTGCTATCATATATGATGTTCTAACAAAATTAGTAAGCAACTGAGCCTCGTAGGCATCAACCTTTGTTATGATTTCGGCAGACAGCACTCGGGGCTTGACTTGAGATTCAACCAGACCATAACGGGCCTCAATCGTAGCTTTCGCATGCTCTATGTCCGTCCTGGAATGAGAATGCACTTCCATACTGCCATTATTTCTCTCGACCAGCAAAACGCCTGGACGAACATTCGTCTCTTTCAAAACAGCATCCATTGCTCTCAAAATTTCTGTCGAGGGACTGACCTCGACATACAATTGCGCCATACCTTCTATGGGCATATCACCTTTTACTTCTTTACTAAACAGCGCACTATACTGCGGCTGCATTTTATCTATGTAAACGCAAGCCCTTAGAATTGATCCATTATTTTTTGCCATATCACTCTCAAATAAAAATTTTTCTTTTACTTCCTAAATTTAATTTTCCCATCTATGGAGAAGTTGTCCACAATCCCAACAATAGATGCATCAATAGGAATCATTTTCATCGCAGATGCGAAAGAACCATCAGCACAGGCATTGCTGCCCCTGGTTACAAGTACAACATCACCATCACCAGCTCCAACCGAGTCGGTCGCCACAAAAAGGTCCTTGCCTTTCATCTCATTCTCAGAGATTATCTCCTGAACTATCAGAAGTTTGGACGCAACCAAATCCTTATGTTTTACACTCGCGACCACGGTACCAATTACTTTGCAAATTATCATGACTGTTCTCCAGAAAATTAGCTCAGCGCATTCTCTTCAGCGCCATTTCCAACTCATCCGCTTTCATTTTATAAGTATGTTTTGACTCCGGAAACACACCCGTTTCAACATCTTTCTTAAACTCGGCCAAAGCGCTCACGGTAATCGCCGACAGATCAGCGTAACGCTTCAAAAATCTTGCGTCAAAACCAGGGTACAAACCTAATATATCCTGCGCCACAAGAAACTGTCCATCGCAATATCTTCCAGCCCCAATACCTATTATGGGCACATTAAAACTATTGGTGATTATCTTTGCAATCGACTCCGGAACACATTCCAGAACAAGAGCACATGCACCGGCATCAACCAGTATTTGCGCATCGTTAAAAATGCCAAGCATACCATCTGAATCTTTGGCCTGCAGCCGAGTCTGCCCCGTGCGAGCAATTATCTGCTTTGTCAGCCCTATGTGCCCGACAACCGGTATTCCTGCATTTACTATACTCTTTACTGAATCCCTAATAGAACTATCGCCTTCCAAATGCACAGCATCAGCAAGCCCTTCCTTTGTCAGTCTTGTTGCATTAATCACCGCCTGACGAGGTTCATTATATGAACCAAATGTCATTGATGTTACAATCAGACTTTTACTTGTAGAAGTTTTAACAGCCCTTGTATGGTATATCATTTCATCAATAGTCGTGGAAAAAGCTTCATCCCTTCCGAGTGCAATCGCCCCAACCACGCCATCATTTACCACAATTATGTCTATACCAACATGGTCAATCATTCTGGCAAATGGCGCATCATACGCCGTGAGGACAGTTATTTTACTTCCTTCTTTTTTCTTTCTTCCCAAATCTGACAAAGTAGTTCGCATATTAATTCTTCTTAGTAGACTGCAATGTTATTGAAAACAACTTAAACTGACGCTTCATCCGCAGGCACTATCTTGATGAGTTCTTTGTGCGGTCGAGGAATTACAAGAACTGACACCAATTCCCCAATCTTTTTAGCTGCTTCAGCGCCGGCATCAACAGCTGCCTTGACTGCGCCTACTTCACCCTGGACAATTACCGTTACATAACCGCCACCGATGAAATCTTTACGCAGCAAACTCACTGTAGCCGCTTTTAGCATTGCATCTGCTGCACTAATTGACGCTGTAAGCCCCTTCGTTTCTACGAGACCTATTGCCTGTAAACCGCTTTCACTCTTGGACATTTTCATTACTCCTTTACTAAAATCTTTTACTATAATTTTTTCAAAACGATTCAAACGTGTATATACACGTTTTTAACTTAAAAAAGAATACCGCCACGCCCAATATATGCGGCAGCAAGCACTACTGCACAAATAAACAACTCATAGCTCTCTTTATGGGCATCAAAGAAACATCAAATATAATAGCCAGGTATCGCTCGACTAACCTATATATACAGGTTACACTTTAAACATCTTCCTGTCAATAGAAAAATTAAAAAAAATTACCGCCAGAAAGTTTTTATAGCCTTCTCAAGAGCTTTTAAATACACAATACCACCATGGAGAGTATTTAATTCTTTTCGCAAAAAAACTGGAGACATTCCTGATAACATCGCTCCATAAGATTAAACCCGCATATTTGCTTTAAAACCATTTCAGGGCCACCAGCCACAATCATTTCAGCGAGTTTGACACTCCCTGCATCATCTTCGTCATAATAACGCATCGCCGCAGCAATAACTCGTGATACCGGAACTGTGGATAAACCATATTTTTCCAAATGTCGAACCAAAGCAACCAAACGCTCTTCCGGACCAAGTTTTCTCGGAGGATCTCTGGCCACCCTTTTTGTCGTGTCTGCAAGTTTACGATTCGAAAAACGCCAACAAATCAGCTCGTCGACATGACATTCCATGTCTGTTTTAGTGAAATTATAATCTTTAATTAAAACCTGAGAAGCCGCATTTAGCAAATCTATTAAATCCTGTCTGATTTTCTGGATTCCCAAGGCCTCGTATAGCAACTCACACCCTGACAAATATCCTGCGTAGGCCAATAACACATGCCCGGCATTATTTGTGTATAGTTTGCGTTTATAATACGCCTCTATATTTTTACAAAATAATAACTCTTCAATTGGGGGCTTATCGCCCACCCAGTGCGTCTCATCCACATAAAGAGATTGCTCGCTTTCTACTATAACATCAAGACTATTCTCCGCACTTTTGGCCATCCGCTCAACAGAACACGGTACACATGTGAAGCTTTTTTTATCACACCCCCTGCTCAAAAGCATATCCGAAAGAATATGATCGGCTTTAGGCCAATTCTCACAAACAAGTATATTAAGAATTCCCTTTCTTTTTGCCAATCCAACCGCAATCAGCCCGGCAATATCGCCAAGATTAGCGCCTCCGACAGATGCAGTTACAAATGCGCTATCGGCAATTTCATTCGCAATATCATTAATATTATCAATCTTCAAAGCCCGATAGCCCCTGATAATATGGCTTGCCTCCGACCTGCCCTCAAGATGCACACAATACTCTTTACAATTAACAAGCTTATCTACCAGCAGACCTACTGCGTCCACAAAAACCACCTGATATGCCCTGTTAAACGTGATATCCGCAAGCAAACCACGGCCAATAGCCCCTGCACCAAATACAACAACTTTGTTTTTCATATTTTATTGCTGGCCTTAAACGCAAAACTATAACAATCTCCACGGTATATTTCATGATTAACCTGAATTGGTCGCGAATCTTCCGTAGAAACAGTTCTATGTACAGAAACCAGCGGAGTTCCTTCTCTTATCCCGAATATTTTCGCATTGATACTATCGGCAACTAAAACATCAATAACACCTTCAGCATATGATGGTACTATCCCGTAATCATGCTTAAGAACATGATACAGCGATTCTCGCGAAAAATCGTAGCGGTCAATTCCAGAAAAAAACTGCTTATTCATCCATGTTTTCTCCCAACCAAAGACAATATCACCCTCTGAACGAAGTCTTTCAAGAACGAACACCATGCGGTTTTTTTGTATTCTTAGTAATTGAGCTATTTCGGAGGTCGTAAGTTCATATTTTGCATTTAATACCCTGCAAGCATACCTGCTATTACCATGCTCAATGTATTGGCTAATACCAGCAAGTTCAAGAAAATGCACTATCGTTTTAGGTTTCGCAACACGTGGCCGTTTGCCCTTTTCCCGTATCAGCACCCCTTCGGCCACAAGTTCATTAGTAGCCTGTCGAACCGTAACACGAGTCACGCCGGTTATCTTCGCTATCTCAACCTCGCTTAGGAAAACATCTTCCGGCAAAAACGCCCGGCTTGAAATAGCCTTTAAAATCTGGCCTTTTATCTGCCTATAAAACGGCTCGCTTTGAACATCCTGATTCACCTTCGCAAACCAAGCAGCACTATTATGTTTTTTTATATTATTATCAACAAACATGCATATACATGATACATATATACTATGTATATGTCAAGAAAATTATTAGTTAACAACCGTTGTCTCCATATATTAACTTAAGGCCACCTCTAAAAATCGCATTTTAGAGATTAAAATTTTAAGTTAACATTTTTTTGAGTAAAAAGTTGAACTTTACATTACAAAA
>MHXU01000135.1 GCA_001824555.1 Planctomycetes bacterium GWC2_45_44 | reverse complement strand
GTTCTTTATCTGAATCAGATTGAGCAAACATACCATCAGGATAAACAGAACTTAACAAAAATATTATTAACCAAAATAGTAATTGCTTATTCATAAATAACTCCGCAGCATTGTCAAATCATCCTATCGTGTCATTCCAGCGATATTTGCCATTCCCGCGCAGGCGGGAATCCAGTTTCGTAGGGTGGACAGATTTTCTGTCCACGCGTTTCAAGTTTGTGCGGGTGGGCTCTTTTTGTCTTGTCGTAGTTTTAACGAAGACAGAAGCTATTAGCAAAGACAGAAGCGCAGCGAAGACGGAAGCCGATTCCTCAATTATTCATTCTTCACTTTTCCGCACTATTTACCCTTTCCATTCTGATATAATAGATACCGGACAGCTATCGATTGTTACACTAAATTTTAAATTTTAAATTGTAGGTATCAACGCACAACAATCAAGAGAAAACCCCTCGACTAAATATCTTTGTGCCTGTCTTCTGCATATTGGCTATTTTATACCTGTTTTTCTCTGTGTCTCTGTGGTGAAAATTACCTTTCAAAACTCATCAAAATCGTATCAAAACTCACAAAAACTTGATGATTTTTGCTCAAAATCGTTCAAAAGTGAGCGAAAATTTGAATTTTTTTGAAGAAATTTAACAAAATTTGCAAAAAACTTGCGCGTTTGGCTGATTTCTGACATCTGAAGTCTGACATCTTTTGCTGTCTGTGCGCAGCAAAAGTCCTGGCCTGTTGGGAATCCTGCTTATGAACGTGGTGAACGTTGACTAAGCGTATGGGTGGTATTGCGCGGGTTCTAAACGTTGCGCAGCTTTAGGGTTCGGCCGATTCTGCGTCTTCTGCTTAAGATGTTTCTTCCGCCTTTAGTACGCATTCTCGCCAAAAAACCGCTTTTCCGCTGCTTTTTTATCTTGCTTATACGATGATTTTCCATTGCCACCAATCCTGATTTTTATCTATTTTATATTTTGAGGGGGGTATTCTGCCTTAATTGCCGTGGAATTTCAACAAAAATATAATAAATCTCGCAAATTTCACTACAATCGCCGTGATTTTTACTAATTTTATTGCAAAAACTGCAGTTTTGACGACAATACCGGCAGAATAATATCAATTGGAATCCGTATAATTATGGTTTTTATACTGCACAGATACATTTTTAAGGAACTGCTGAAGGTTTTCGCACTTTCAACGGTCGGACTCGGCGTGATTATGAGTCTGGGAAGCATCCTGCGCCCAATACAGGAATATGGCGTAGGGCCGGGGCAGGTTCTCGACCTGCTGGGATATTTTCTGCCCATAACTCTGACGTTCGTTCTGCCGGTCGCGGCTCTTTTCGCGACATCGTTAGTTTATGGCAGATTCGCCGCGGACAATGAATTCGATGCCTGCAAAGCAAGCGGCATAAGCCCGGCGATGTTAGTTTATCCGGGGCTTATTCTGGCAATCGTCGTCGCTATCGCAAATCTGATATTGAGTTTTCACGTTGTTCCTATTTATGTAAATCGCGCCGAAAATTCAATAAAAGCCGACGCTAAACAGATTTTGTTCAGGAATATCCACAGGCAGGGATATTACAATCTGCCGGGCAGCGAATTTAAAATTTATGCGGACGCGGCGGACGCTAAAAACTCCAGCCTGTTAGGCGTGGTGATTGTGGATTCCAAAACCGGCAAAAATACAATCGTTACTGCTGAATCGGCAGTGGTCAACTTTGACAATCCGGCCGGCAGGTTCAGCGAAGTAAAAATCTTCGCCAAAAACGCTTTTCGGTTCGAGGATAATGAGAACGTATTTTCTGCGGCGATATCGGTGATAGGGCAATTTGAAACTTTGATGAAGGATAATATAAAGTTTCAGAAAATTGAGCAGATAAACGCGATTAAGGCATCGCCGATTCTCTATTATCCGATTGCTCTTACCGCGTGGACAGCGTATGAACGAATGACTATTGAATTGCTTGCCGATGAGGTTAAAAAGAGCATAACGGCTGCAAAGGATAATTACTTTCAGTTATACAGCAAAGATAAGCTGCTGAAAATTACAGGAAAAAGATGTTCTCTTGTGCCGGGACAAAATGCAGTGGAAGTGGCCGGCGATGTTTTGCTGTTTGAATGCGACAAAAACAGCGGCGAACTGCTCAAAAGTTATCACGGCGAAAAACTCACTTTGAAACTTTCGGACGATACCGAAAAATGCCCCAGCGATACGCTGATACTCACATTTCCCAACGCGATATGGTTTGAGAAAGAAATTGAATATATCAAGCCGAGGTTTACGGCACAGGACATTAGTCTGCCCAGCAGCATCTCGGCAAAACTCGGCGAAGATATAATAGCCACGGTAAAAGAACATAAATATATTCCTAATCCCAGCGGACAGCTTGAAGCGATGATAAAAGAATTGAACCGGAAAATTATGGTTACCCTTTTTGAAATCAGGGCGGAAATTCATTCCCGCTTAGTTTTTGGAATCGGATGTATTACGCTGATTATCGTCGGCATCGGGCTTGGCATCAGATTTAGAGGCGGGCATTTACTGACGGCGTTCGGCGTAAGCTCGATACCGGCCGCTGCCCTGCTGATATTTATTATGATGGGCAAAAACATCACTAAAAGCCATCCGACATATTTACGAGCCGATATAGGCATAGGGCTTATGTGGCTTGGGCTGATTGTGCTTACGATATTTGCGCTTATACTGTACAGACGACTTTTACGAAATTAAAAAAGAATACAGAATAATGAAAATTATTGACAGATATGTTACGAAAAACTTTCTGACGGGCTATGCCATTGCGTTTGCCGTGCTGATGGGTCTGCGCATAATGATTGATTTGTTCGTGAATATTGACGAATTCACGGAGCAGACTAACATCGGCTTTCTGGACGTTTGCAGGAACATAGCGATTTATTATGGCAGAAACAGTTTGCTGTATTTCAGAGATTTTTCGGGAATGATTACGGTTGTCGCGGCGGTGTTTTCTCTGGGCAAAATGACCAGAAACAACGAGTTGGTCGCCGTTATGTCTTCAGGCGTAAGTCTGAAGAGAATAATCGCTCCGATATTGTTTTTGTCGCTGATGTTCACCGGAGTTCACGTGGCGGACCAGGAATTTTTAATTCCGCCTCTGGCAGACAAACTTGTTCGTACTCACGATTCGATTGACAAAACGCTGTCGTATGACTTGTGGTTTATCAGCGACAGCAGCGGCAGCCTGTTCAGCTCGTCGCAATTTAAGGTCAAAGAGAACGTCATAGTCAATCCGACGATAATCACCAGAAAGCAGCGAGGCGATTCAGAGTTGTGGGATGTAACGGGCATTATTAAGGCTGATTCAGCTTCTTACGACCCTGACGCAAAATCGTGGATTTTCGACAACGGAGTATTCTGCAAGATATCCACGAAACTGGAAGACAGGCCTTCTGAAACGATTAAATCATATCCGAGCGACCTTACGCCGAGGGATATTCCCATCAGGAGAAAGTCTGTGCAGATGGATTTGCTTAGTTCTTATGACCTTGTCAAACTCGCTAAGCAGAGCCCGAAAGATTTGGCCAAACTTTATGCGCAGAAAAATTTCCGACTCACCGACCCGATAGTCAATTTGATTATGCTTATGATTTCGCTGCCGGTGCTTGTTTGCAGAGACCCCAAAACGCTTAAATCAGCGGTGTTTGTCAGTTTTGCGCTGACGGGGTTGTGTTATGTGATGACGTTTGTGTCGAAACTTCTCGCATCGGAAGTGATAATCTCCGGCAAAGTGATGCCGGAACTCTGGGCGTGGCTGCCGATTTTTATTTTCCTGCCGATAGCGTTTATCGAATTAGATTCGATGAAAACGTGAGAAGAAAATCAAATATCAAAAATTAAATATCAAAATTATGGAACGCCTTCGGCGTGATTTTTTAATACTATTTTGTGAGTTATAATTATGGAAGATTTTAAAATTGAACCAGCGGAGCGAATTAAAAGGCTGCCGCCATATTTGTTTGGACGTTTAAACGCGCTCAAACACTCCAAACGGCAGCAGCAAATCGATATTATAGATTTGGGTATGGGCAATCCTCTTGACCCGACTCCGCAGGTTATTGTTGACAAACTGTGCGAGGCCGCGCGCGACCAGCGGAATCAAAGATACAGCGTCAGCAAGGGTGTTTTTAATCTTAGAAGAGAAATGGCTCTGAAGTATAAACGCAAATGGGATGTCGAACTCGACCCCAACAGCGAAATAATCGCCTGCGTCGGAAGCAAAGAAGGTTTTAGTCACATGTGCCTTGCGATGCTTGGGCCTGGCGATACTGCGATTGTGGCAGACCCTGCGTTTCCGATTCATATTTACGCGGTCGCTCTGGCGGGAGCGAATGTCGTTACCGTTCCGCTGGGCAATACCGAGCAATCGCTTAAAGATATGATACACGTCTGCGAAAAGCTGTATCCGCGTCCGAAAGTTATGATTTTAAATTTTCCGCATAATCCAACCGCGATGACAGTCGATGACATCGGCTATTTTGAAACGGTAGTCGATTTCGCCAAAAAGATGCACATCGCGGTCATTCACGATTTTGCTTATGGCGAGACCTGTTTTGACGGCTACAAAGCGCCGAGCTTTATGTCGGCAAAAGGCGCAAAAGATGTCGGCGTTGAATTTACCACAATGAGCAAACCTTATAATATGGCAGGCTTTAGAATAGGATTCGCCGTCGGCAACAAAACAATGATTGACGCTCTGGGAACGGTAAAGGGCTATTACGATTACGGAATTTTTCAGGCGATTCAAATCGCCAGTATCGTCGCGATGCGCGAATGCGACAAGGATATCGAAGAACAGAATCTGAAATATCAGTCAAGACGCGATGTAATCTGCGACGGCCTGAACCAAATCGGCTGGCAGGTCGAAAAACCGAGAGGCTCGATGTTCGTCTGGGCGAGAGTGCCGGAAGAACAGTCAAAAGGCAAAGGCAGTATCGATTTCGCGATGGATTTGATGGAATACGCGAATGTTTCAATTGCTCCGGGCAGAGCGTTCGGCGAAAACGGCGAACATTATATGAGAATCGCATTAGTGGAAAACGAAAACCGCCTCCGACAGGCTGTCAGAAATATCAAAAGATTTGTGCAAAAGGGTTAGCAAAATAGCAATATAATGATAGTCTGCGAAGTAGCGATTCCGCTTTATGCCAGCTTCGCCGTTACCCGCGGATAACGGCGCGACTTTTATGTACAATCCGTTGATATACCGAAAAACTAAAGTATAAGGTGAATGATTTATGTGTAATATATCTTGTATTGATTTTGGAAAAGCATGTATTAAAAAAGAAGAGGTCAAAGGTAAAGCGGTAATTGAAATAGGTTCGTATAATGTAAACGGTTCTTTGCGGTCTATTATCGAGGCCTTGGAACCCGATTCGTATATAGGAATTGACATTGAGTCGGGGCCGGGGGTTGACCAAATATGCGAAGCTGAAGATATTACGAAAACATTTGGATACAACAGATTTGATATGGTAATTTGCACTGAGGTATTGGAACATGTTAAGAATTGGCAAAGCGTAATTCATAACATAAAAAGCGTTATCAAGCCCGGCGGCATCTTACTTATTACCACCAGATCCAGAGGGTTTGTGTATCACGGATTTCCCGCTGATTTCTGGAGATATGAAAAATCTGATATGGAGTTTATTTTCTCAGATTTCGATATTGAAGCATTGGAAAGTGACCCCATCGACCCCGGCGTTTTCTTTAAAGCGAGGAAGCCTGTTAATTTTATTGAAAATAAATTAGAAAACTACAAGCTTTACTCAATAATACAGGGCAGGAGAACTTTGACTGCAACACCTAGTATTTACTGGTCGGTTGTTGGTTTTCCTATATGGAAACTATTTGGCCGAACGAAGTACTCCCGCAAGATAATACATTACATAACACATCCTTCTGATATTCCGAGAATGATGCAACATATATACACAAAGCTCACGGGAAAAACCAACCATCCCTGAAAACAATCTGTTTTATCATTTTATGGCGGCAGCAGAGCAACTTCTCAGGATTAAATTCTTAAAAAGTCTGATACGCTGCTCCAGCTACGGCCATAAAAACCGAACCGGAAAAGAATATCATCTACATTATCAATGCCGCCGACGGTTCGATGTTATAAAATGCCGGAATTTGTACCGGCGTTATTTCTCTGACTCCAAGATTTGCAATTGAAATTGGTATTTCCCCTCGCTAATTGCTCGTCTTGTCAATTATTCGTTTAATCGCGAATAATTGAAAGGCTGATTTTGGGCATCTGTAAGTTATTTTCTGCGTCAAAGAAGATATACACTTCCAGAGCAAGACGGGCTTATACTGTATTTCACCTCTATAACCTCTAAGCTTTTTCCAGCCGCTTATGCCATAGACTTCAAATCCCAATTTTTGCAGTTCTTCAACATCCCAGCCGGATTTATGCTCCTGCAGAGGATTGTCGTCATAGCCGTCCTGTTCAATGTAGTTATTTGGAGTTTTAATTACAATCTTGTTTTTTGCCCATTTCTCCATTTTTTCACACAACTTATATCCCTGGTCTTTTGTCAAGTGTTCGAGTACCTCGAAACACACTACAATATCAAAAGATTTAGGGGCAAATTCAATTTTCGTAATGTCTTCTTTTATATATTCACTATGAATGCTCTTCTTTTGGCTTTCCTGCAGGTATGGTTCAAATAGTTCAACCCCGACAGAAAATGGTACCTTGCAATATTGAATTGCAGAGTTGTAACCACAACCCAAATCCAGAACGGTTTCGCAGCCGGCAAGCTCTCTTTTCAAATAATCCTCCCAGCTGGGAAAGAATTTTTTATATATTGGCTTCAAACTCGCCCATATACTTAAAAACATCAATTTTGGAAATGAGATGCTACCCGTAGTTGTATAAATATATTTATGTTTTTTTTTATGTTTTTTGTACAGCCTTTTTTTGTATTTCACCAGCATTTCTATGTTAGTCCTTAAAGACCTGTGATAAACAAACACTGGAATTACATAAGCTTTTAGTTCCATTTGCCTGACAGACAGACAATAGTCCGCGCCATAACAATGCCAGCTATCAAATGTTTTTTCATCAAACTGAATACTGCTAAACACCGCTTTTGGGATTATCAAAAGGCATTCGTCTAAAGTTTGTACTGCCTCTGGATTTTTAACAGGTTGACTCCACCTCCATATTTCACCGCAATCACTAATACATCCTCTCCCTCTCTCCTTGTTATCGTTACCTTCTTCGCTCATACCAACTACACCGGCGATTCCGAGGTCCGGTATGCTATCCAGGATTTTCTCGGTTTTTTCCAGCCACATATCAGAATCCAGTTCTATATCCTGATGTACGAATATTATATATTTTCCTTTTGCCTGTTTTCCGCCATAATTTAATGCTTCCGCCGCTGATTTGAATTTCCCCTTAGTGTTGTCCAAAGCAATAAGTTCAAATTGGACGGTCTGATTTTTCAAGCTCTGCAATAAAATTTTGTTCAGGGCTTGCTCATTATTGTAAACAACAACTATTGAAAACATTTTTTTACTCTCAAAATATAGTTTGCTAAGCCAGTAATTATCCAATATTTTCGCCGGTATGTCAATGTCTAATAGGCATTTTTTAGCTGTTCAGAGCATATAAAAGCTGATATAATCCTTTTTGCCGTTGTGAAACCAGCCTGAGGCAAGGCGATTAAGATTAAAATTTTGCGATATGCTGAAAAAACTCAAATCAGAATGGCAGATAGCCCGGAATCTTCTCAGTTATATGTCTATTCAGGCAACCGGACAAGCTCTGGCGGTGGTGCTGCCGTTTGCCATCGCGAAAGTATTTTCTAAAACTACTTTTGGACACTATTCTCTCTGCGAGATGATTATATTCCTGTTTCTTGTGCTGATGGCAACAATGAGAACGCCTTTTATTGTTCACGGCAGCGAGGAACGAACCAAAACGGGCATGATGAATAACACCTTCAGCATTCAGTGTATTTTGGTGGCATGCTGCATAACATCTTATATAGTTTTCGTTATTGTTTTCAGGCGTTTTATTCTTCGCTTTGCCGATATCACAAATTCCACGCTTGTGTGTATGTCACTGGGATTTCTCGGTATGGTGTTGAAGGAATTTGTGGTCAGCATTTTTCTCGCGACAGGTCAGCGTAAAACCAGCAGCCTGGCTGATTTGATTTTTGGTGCGGCATCATTTGTTTTAGTCGGCGTTTTTATTATTTTAAATCGTATGACGCTTTCTTCTGTTTTTATAATTTATTTTCTGGCATCGCTGGTTGTGGTATTTTTTTTGATTCCATTCTCATTGAATACCAAGAGCTTACTACCCTTTAAATTCGATATTACTAATCTAAAAAATACTGTGAATTTCAACCTATGGCTGGGGATTGGGGTTGTTGCGGTATATATTGTAAATTGGAGTAGTTTGGCTATCTTGCGAAAATATGCCTCTTTTGAAGATATTGCCACTTATAATCTTGCCTCCAAAGTATTTAAAGGGGCGCAAATGTTAAATGCTATGATACCTATGTATTTTCTTCCGTTTATCAGTGAAAATATTTCCAACCCGCTTGCTATTAAGGTTTATCTAAAGCAAAAGAGGCCGAGGATTGTTGCTATGATAATAGTTGGTTTTATGGTATTTATGTTCATCGTTCCACGTTTGCTTGAGATGCTATATCCCGGCAAATTTATGGGGGCAGTACCAATTGCAAGGCTTCTTCTGGTAGCATCTGTTGTATCTATTAACAGCGGCCTATATGCTCCAATTTTGATTGCCGCCAAACAATACAAAATTTCACAAATAGTCAGCATACTCCTTATACTTGTCAGCCTTATTTCGAATATACTATTAATCCCAAAATATGGACTTTATGGGGCAGCGATTGCGATGATCATAACGCAGTTATACTTTTCTATCGCATACGAGGTGCTTTTTAGATTGGTTTTTAAACCTCAATTGTGTTCACGACAGGAGACTGAATGTCATCTGAATCCTTAATTAGCGTTGTTATTCCCGCATATAACGCGGCTGGGTTTATTAGACGCACCATTGATAGTATTTTAGCTCAGACCTATACGGACTATGAAATCGTAGTCGTAGATGACGGCTCGACTGATGATACCGGCGAAATTGTCAAAAGCTATGGCGGCAAAGTTCGATATATTTATCAAAAAAACGCAGGCGACGGCCCAGCTCGAAACACAGGCATTTCCAATGCAAAGGGCGATTGGATTGCCTTTATAGACCATGACGACGAATGGATGCCCGATAAACTGCAAAAACAAATGGATATATTAAATCAAAATAAAAATCTGCGGTGGTGCGCAGGGAATTTTTACAGGCAATTCGGAAACGCAAAAAGTTTAGCCTGTGATTGCAATAAACTTAAAAAAACATTAGGCAGCCTCGCTTATTTTGAAAACATTCTTACCGCTATGGCTCAAAAACAAGGGGACTTTATGACAAGCACGATGGTTATTCATAAAGAAGTTTTTGAGAAAGTTGGTGTGTTTGATTCCTGCTGGCTTCGCGTCGCTGACCATGATATGTGGTGGAGAATAGCCTATTCATTCCCAGCCATCGGCTACTTACAGGAGCCGTCAGCTATTTTACATCTGGACGTGCAGGACAGCGTTGGAATGGGCCTTCGCCTTCAGACAAAAAACGGCCAAAACGACAGAGAATTGATGACAAAACACCTGCAACTGGCTGACAAGCATAACTGTGCGGATACTTTTAAACCGTGTGCTAAACAATATTTGCTTAGAAGCCTAATGGCTGTAATTTATTACGGATTTAAAAAAGACGCGAGGATAATGGCTTCACAGTTCCGTAATCTGCTTGGCTGGCAATGGCTAATCATTACCTATTTATTAACTATGCTGCCATTACCCGTGATTCATAGCCTTGCCTATATGAGATACAAACTTGGTCTTGAACGACAAATGTCTCGGCGATGGATTACGCCGAAAAAAATCGGAACCCGTCAGGCATAGTTGGAGATACGGGTGCGAATAATTTTTACCGCATTGAAATACACTTCATCGGCATCTATTTTGTCAAAAACATTATAATCATCAACTTTTCTTTCCTTGACTGTTTTAAAATCATCGTTCAGCGCGTCTCCTTTATATATAGCTGAAACATTGCATTCGCCTATGGGCAGCAGATATTTTGGGGACACAGAGCCAAAAATAGCAACCACAGGCGTATTGGTCGCGAATCCAATATGCATTGGACCAGAGTCGCACGTTATCAGCAAATCAAGTTTCTTAATCACGCCGCATAGTTCCGCAACGGATAATTTGTTTATAAGATTTATTGAATTTTCGATGTCGGGATTATCAGAATGCTGCCCAATCAGTATTATGGTGCCGTTATGTTTTTTAAGCTTTTTTATAAGCTCTTTAAAGCCCATCCACGGATGCCATTTTGCCGAGAACGGATGTATGCCTATCCACGGCCTGGGCGAATCGGCGGGAATGAATTTTGAAATGTCGATATCCGGCGCGACAAAACAAAAGTCTGTTTTATCGGATTTTATGCCTGCTGCCGCCAGTAAATCCAGAGCCAACCGGGTGGGGTGCCCCCGTTTTTTGTTCTCAAATGTTTTTACGCCAAGCAGTTTTGTGATTATTGTTCTGATTGGATTGGAATTAAAAATAAAGCAAACGTCAAATTTTTGCTTCCGGAGTTTAAAGAACATCGGCCAAAAACCGCCGAGGAAAAACAAAATCACCGAACTCCACGAATAATTTTTAAGCGGAAAATCTATCACCTCGTCAATAAACGGCAGGCATTTGCCTATTTCCGCCGCTCCGCGTAAATGATGCGCTAACACGGCTATGTGAGCAGTCTTATAATTTTCACGCAGAACCGTTATCGCCGGGGCTGCCATTAAAAAGTCGCCTAATCCCGCGGCGGGCATTACGAGAATTTTTTTACAATTTCGGTTTGTCATTTTTTACAGGATTCAATTACGTTCCGATAAACATCGACATATTTCTGCGTAACATTTTTCCAATCAAAAATTTTCGCTCTTTCAATCGCTTTGCCGCCAAATTCCGAACAGAGCTGTTCGTTTTGCATCAGGGTTGTCAGATAATTTTTGATTGCGTCCCTGTCTCTGGGCGAAATGTATAAACCCGCATCGCCCAGAACTTCCTTATGAGCGGAAATATCCGAGGTGATTATCGCGCAGCCCGCCGCCATAGCCTCGCAGATTACGACACCGAAACTTTCTGCCTTCGATGGAAAAACAAAAATAGAACTGCGATTAAACAGGTCAAAGAAAAGAGGCTCTTTGCGGTCGAGCCAGCCGTGAAATTTCACGGGCATTTTGACTTTTTTCGCTTCCTTTTCCAGTTCGCCTCGAAAAGGCCCTTCGCCGATTATGTCCACCTGCCAGTCGCTGTCAATCTTCTGCATTGCCTGAAGGGCGTATTGAAATCCCTTTCTGGGCAAAAGACGACTGCACATCAAAATTCTTTTTTCTTTTTTTTGCAACGGATTAAAAAGCGATGTCTCAAGGCCGTTTGGCACGACTTCAATGCTTAATTTGTCGCAGCGGCTTAAAATTAGATCTTTCAGCGATTGGCTCGGCGAAGTTATGAGATTTGCTCTTTTCATTAAAAACAGCCAGGCCGGCAAAATAATCGCGTGCAATAAGCCAAACCTGTCCGGATTATACTTCGGCACATCCGAGCCGTGGCAGGTGATAACGAAAGGCGTTTTCGTTATTTTGTTCATCAGATATGCCAGCGGGCTGCCGGGAACGGCAAACTGGCAATGAATAATATCATATTTTTCCTGCCTGCAAAGTTTCAGAGTTTTAAAAAACGCGCCCGGCAGATAAGTCGCCAGCTCGTGCGGTTGGCAGATATTCGGTTTTCCCCTTAACGCCGGCGTGCGATAAACATTAAAATCGTTCACCCGCTCATATCGCGGCGTATCTTTATAGTGCATTGTTACGACATCAACCGTATGGCCGAGTTTAACAAGATGCGTGCATAACTCAAAGGTTACAGGAGAAGCCCCACCGCCGACCGGCGGAAATTCGTGATTCAGCATTAGTATTTTCATTTGCTTTTCAACTCAAAGACGACGAACTGACCGTAAATTTTAACCGGCGTGTAATTTTGCATTACCAAATCCCGCAGAGGTTTCATCGCGGCAAACCTGTCGGCCTCAATTTTGCCAAGCTGCTTTTCGAGCATTGTTCCATAATTGATTTCGTAATATTGAATAGTTGCAGGGTCGTTCGGCAAAAATCCTTTTTCCAGCTTCGGCCACAATTCCAGCGCAGGTTTATTCCAGGGAAAATCAATTTTATGCGTGTCAACGATATATTTCGCCTTGCCCCTGTCGAGGTCGGCGGCAAGCTTGGTTGTGTAAGTTTTCAGACTCTCCGGCGATACCACATACATCTCACTGGTAAAAGGCTCGTCTGTACAACTCAATCTTTGCGCTTCCATATAAACGCCCGGATACCAGCCCCAGACCCAGATAGTGTCTTTCTCGACGCTGTTTTGTTTGATATATTCAGCGGCCTGCTCCCAGTCGCCTTTATAATTGTACCGCTTAACCTGCTTTATCTCGTCGATTCGCTGTACATACCCTCTGCTCAATCTGCCGTAGTTCTGGCCGGAGTGCGGACTTTTTGCTATGCCGAATACGATGTGCCAGCCCATTGAAATCATCACGAGCAGCCCGACAACGCCGCCTAAAACATAGCCGATTTTATTTTTTGCGCTGCGGAATTTTTCGCGGTACAGCCAGAAAATATATCCGCCAGTCATCGCCGCCGAGGCGTTAAGCGGAAGGTAATACTCCTCATAACTTCTCGGGCTTACCCAGACAAGAGCCATATCAAAGAGCCACCACAGGCCGAAAAGAAGCACAAATTTTTCACCCGGATTCGCCTGCGATTTGGTTTTCCTGGCAAGCTGCCGCAGCCAATTAAACCATCGGACAATTATCGAAAGCAGAGCAATTGATATTGGCAAAATCAGCAGACCGTAATACCGCATAACGCGGGCGGCCTGCTCGGCAAATGTTATTAACTTTCTCGCGCTGCCTACATAGGAATCGCCGGACGAGATTTTTTTTGGACCGATTCCCAGCGCATCAATAACAAATTGATAAGGCAGATAATTACTGCTGTGCCATCCTATAAGCCAGATGAACAGCGGCAGAAGCGAAGCCGTCGCCCCGGCCGCAAGAAGCAGAATATCCACCATTGTTTGTTTAATTGTGCGATTCTTTAAAATCGGCTGCAAAATCGTGAAAAGACCTACAGCGCAGATTGCCGAAACGCCGGTCTGCTTGAACAAAGGCCCCCACGCCAAAAACGCCCCGCTCAAAACCGCCCAGTACCATTTGCCTTCGAGCTGACGATAAACATAGCAGCAAATGCCGATAGTCATCACGGCAATCATATATTGCTCTTTGACATTGCCGAATTTCGCGATTAAAGGCGAGGACAAATACAGCGATGCTACAACCGCCGAGACAACAGCGGCAAGCGAGCCGAAAATTTTTCTCGATGTAACAAATATAAAAATAATCACCGCTGCCTGCATCAGCATTTGTATAATTTCAGCGCCGGTCTCGCCGAACCCAAAAAGACTTATGCCGAGCATATTCACCAGCAGCGTGCCGACCTGCGCTCCGGGCGTTTCGTCAATGCCAAGTTTCGCTCCGCGCAAAATGTGTTCAGCGGAATAGACATAAGCTCCGCTGTCAAATGCGCCGGCGGAATTGAATTCTATATATTTCCCCGCAACAAAAGGAATGCCTGCCAGAATAACAGCGAACAGAATCGGAAAAAACTTCCGCCAAAAAACAGATTTGGCTTTGATTTGCTGTTCTGCCGCTACTGGGTGATGTTTTCTCTTATGCCTTTGGTTCATCTGTGTCGCCACGCTGCAAAAATTTCCTGACGGTATATGTCGGCCTGTTTTGTGATTCGTGATATGTCCTTACAATCATTTCCGCCAGCAGCCCCATCAGTATTAACTGAAAAAACGCGATGAACAAAATCGCCGAAAGCAGCAGCAATGGATTGCGATTCATACCAAGATGCTGCGGACTAATAAATTTCATATATAAAACCACAAGGCCGCAGAGAAATGACGCGATGCCGCTGAATATGCCCAGTCCGCCGAAAATATAAATCGGCTTTGTCGCGTAAGAACCTAAAAATTTAACCGTCATAAGGTCAAGCAGCACCTTAATAATGCGCTCCAGACCATATTTCGCCTCGCCGGTGGTGCGAGGGTGATGATTCACAACCATTTCGGTAATTCTCGCGCCTGACCAGTTCGCAATCGCGGGAATAAACCTGTGCATTTCGCCGTATAATTTCGTCGTTTCCATTACCTCTCTGCGGTAAGCCTTTAGGCTGCATCCGAAGTCGTGCAGATTTACGCCTGTCATTTTGCAAATTAGCTTGTTGGCAATCATTGACGGAATTTTGCGCGTGATGGTTTTATCTTTCCGGTCTTTGCGCCAGCCGCTTACAATATCGAATCCCTCGTTTAGTTTATCCATCAGGGCTGGAATGTCCGCAGGGTCGTTCTGACCGTCGGCATCGAGCGGCACTATGACACTGCCTTTGGCGTTATGAAAGCCGGCGCTCATCGCGGCGGTCTGGCCGAAATTTCGGCGGAACATTATCACTTTGACACGTTCGTCTTTGCTGTAAATCTGCTCTAATACTTTACAGCTGTTATCGCTGCTGCCATCGTCGATAAATATAATCTCGAATGAATACTTGCCCTGCAGCGCATCAATGGTCTGCCGGCATATATTTTCGAGATTGTCCTGCTCGTTATAAACAGGAATGATTACCGATATATCAAGATTTTCATTCATTTAAAGCCATCCTAAACCACTAAAAAAGAGATTATATCAACATATTCCAAAAACGATAATAAAATTATAACACATTGTCAATTCTGCAATTAGCCGCATTTATCAAAAAATTCAAAAAAACATTTGACAAGTTAGGAACAGCTAACTATATTAGTGATAGTTAAGTTTTGAGGTATTATGAACGTCAGGAAAAAATTATCCGCTTCAAGCGAAGATTATCTTGAGGCCATATACAACCTTGTCAGCCTGCACAAAGTCGCACGGAGCAAGGACATTGCCGAGAGTCTGGGCGTTTCAAGAGCTTCAGTTACAGGCGCTATTAAGTTGTTATCCGATAAGGGGTTAGTGGATTATAAACCTTATGGTTACGTTTATCTCACCGAAAAAGGCGGCAAAGAAGCCGCGGCAGTGGCCAAAAGGCATACTATAATAGAGACATTCTTTGTAAAAGTTCTTGGCGTTGACCAGCAGGAGGCAGAATCTGCCGCCTGCAAAGCCGAACACGCTTTAGGTTCCACCATTATTCCCCGATTGTTGAGTTTTACTGAATTTTACTGTGAACAGGACAATATTGCCGCGGAATTTAAAAAATTCTGCAAATCGAAAGGTATTTAGGTTCTCGCAATGGTTCAGACGCATACTTTGTTAAGAGATATAACCAGCGGCACAAAAGTAAGGCTTTTTAAAATAGATGCCGGCCAGGCTCTAAAGGCAAGACTGGCGGCGATGGGGTTTCTGCCAGGCGTGCAATTTACCGTAATGAACAACGGACACCCCGGGCCATTTATTATAAACCTAAAAAGCTCTCGCATCGTCCTCGGCAGAGGAATGGCCGGGAAAATTTCCGTTAAACCAATATAGAAACAATCACAGATGGATATAAAAAAAATTACAGTCGCTCTTGCCGGCAATCCAAACAGTGGAAAAACAACCATATTCAATTCGCTCACCGGCCTGCATCAGCACGTCGGAAATTACCCCGGCGTTACCGTTGAAAAAAAAACAGGCTCGTGCAGATTTGAACAACATCAGCTTGAAATCGTCGATTTACCCGGAACATACAGTCTGACGGCTTATTCAATAGAAGAAATTGTAACCCGTAATTTTATTCTTGAAGAAAAGCCTGATGTCGTAATTGATGTTGTCGATGCCTCAAACATCGAAAGAAATCTTTATCTTGCTGTCCAGCTTATGGAGCTTAATGTTCCGCTTGTTCTGGCATTTAATATGAGCGATATTGCCAGACAAAAAGGCCTTGTTTTCGACATCGAAACACTTTCAGTGCTTTTCGACGCCAAAATAGTTCAAACAGTAGGAAACAAACAGCAGGGTATGGATGAACTGCTCAAAGCTGTCGTCGAAACAACTAAAAATCCGCAGCCGAATTACACCGACCGTATTAAATACGGAACCGAGATAGAAAATGAAATCGTAAAACTTTGCGGCCTCCCCGGCATAAACAGCCGCTGGACGGCTCTCAAACTGCTTGAACAGGATGCGGATGTTTTGAAACAGATAGACAATCCGGAAACTATTAAAACCTGCCAGGAAAGCATTGGAAAACTGAAAAATATTTTTGGCGAAGAGCCGGAAATAATTATCGCCGACAGAAGATACGGCTTCATTTCCGGCGCCTGTCAGGAAACAATAAAAAATACGAGCGAAAGCAGACACAACCGCAGCGATGCGATTGATACGGTAATAACCCACAAATTTTTAGGCCTGCCCATATTCATCACACTGATGTATTTGGTATTTGATATTACTTTCAAGCTCGGCGAATGGCCGATGGCTTGGCTGGAAATGTTTTTCGGCTGGCTCGGACAGATTATATCTGGTTTCTGGCCTGCTGGAAGTGAAAGCATTTTAAAATCGCTTTTAGTTGACGGCATAATAAGCGGTGTTGGCGGAGTTATTGTGTTTTTGCCAAATATAATGCTGCTATTCGCTGCTATCGCTATTCTCGAAGACAGCGGCTATATGGCTCGCGCCGCTTTTGTTACCGACAGATTTATGCACAAAATAGGTCTCCACGGCAAAAGTTTTATTCCTATGCTAATTGGCTTCGGCTGCTCTATACCCGCGATTATGGCCTGCCGAATCCTCGAAAACAGACGCAACAGAATAACAACTATTCTTATCACACCACTGATGAGCTGCGGAGCAAGGCTTACGATTTACGCACTCATAATCCCAGCGTTTTTTGCCGAGCGATGGCGAGGGCCGGTGATGTGGCTGATTTATTTTATCGGAATTGTTCTTGCCGTTGCCGCGGCAAAAATTTTGAGAATCACGCTTTTAAAAGGCGAAACTGTGCCATTCGTAATGGAACTTCCGCCTTATAGAATGCCGACCGCAAAATCAGTTCTGATACATATGTGGGAACGCGGCCGGCTGTATCTGAAAAAGGCAGGCACTGTTATTTTGCTGATTTCAATAATTTTGTGGGCTGCCGCAAAATATCCGCAAACCAATCCCGACCGTCTTGCAAATTTGAGTGATGCCGAGGCGCAGACTGTTATGCTCAAGCATAGCATAATAGGCAGAGCCGGTGTTGCCCTTGAGCCGATGCTAAAACCTCTTGGGTTTGATTACAAAATCGCCACAGCCCTGATAGGGGCTACCGCCGCGAAAGAAGTTTTCGTAGCACAGATGGGAATTGTCTATGCCGTCGGCGAACACGAAGACGTGTCGGTCTTGCAGAAAAAATTGAGGGCCGATTATACGCCTTTGCAGGGATTTTGCATTATGCTGTTTTGCCTGATAAGCGCGCCCTGTGTCGCTACAATCGCCGCGACAAGAACAGAGACCGGCAAATGGAAATGGGCGATTCTCCAATGGGGCGGATTAACCGCTATGGCCTATGTTATTACATTGATTGTTTATCAGGCCGGAAGATTATTCCTATGATGAATAAATTAAAATCGCACCCATAAGCAGATAAACTACCGACAGAAGTCGGAGGGTTGTTGTGCTTTTTTCAGCGAAGAATCCTGCTATCGCTCTTGCCTTTTGAGGAGCTGCGATAACAAACGCCGCCCCTGCCAAAGCCAAAATTCCGAAAGCTATCAGTATCCATTCATATCTGCACTGCTCTGAAACGCCGAACAGTATTGCGATTCCCACCAGAGCCTTGATGGCCGCCGCAAGATAAATACCTGCCCCACGCGAAAACATCAGACAGTATTTTTTCAAAAAGTCCGGCCTTAACATAACCACAATACCGTCGATAATAATCAAAATAGCAATAATTTTTGGCATCCACTGCATAATCAACTCCTTAAAACAAATCCAAATTTATTAACGCTAATCGTAGCACATTGACGAAAAATCACAATAGCAATGAAACAATTTATAATTTACAGTTTAAAAAGCGTTATTTTATCGGTCGTTGAGGCAAAATGTCCTTACAAGTTCAAAATTTAAACGAAAAACTGCTCGAAAACAGCCTCGGCAAAATAGTAAAAGCCTTTCTCGATTACCTTACTATCGAAGCAGGTTTAAGCGAAAACACCATTCTCGGCTACGGCAGAGATTTGCTGGAGTTTTGCGAATTTTGCAAATCCAAAAATATCGCCAGGCCGGCAGACATCACCACCGACATACTTTTTAACTATATAAAAGTCATATCAAAGCAGGGCAAAGCAGAGGCATCAATAAACCGCTCCGTAGTCGCTATAAAAATGTTTCTCCGTTTTTGCCGAATGATGGGACACGTCGAAGACGATTTGACAACAATGCTCGAAAGCCCAAAGCTGTGGCAGCGACTGCCGATTGTCTGCAGCAAGGACCAGGTTTCAAGATTTCTTGCCGCCCCAGATGAAAAAGAACCATATTATTTGAGGGACTGCGCACTGCTCGAACTCCTTTACGCCACTGGCGCAAGAGCGAGCGAAGCGGCAGGCCTGCACCTCGGCGATGTGAATCTGAAAATCGGCTACATAAGATGTATGGGCAAAGGCAAAAAGGAAAGAATTGTTCCACTCAACAAAACCGCTTCGGCCGTCATTGAACGATATATTGAGCAGTTCCGCCCTGTTCTCGCCAAACCTTTCAGCAAGGATTTTCTGCTGTTGAGCAGGACAGGCAGAGTATTGAGCAGAATTGAAGTCTGGAGAATTGTAAAAAAATACGCCCGCTACGCAGGCCTGTCGAAACAAATGACCGCCCACACTCTCCGCCACTGTTTCGCGACGCATTTACTAAGCGGCGGAGCCGATTTACGCAGCGTTCAGGAAATGCTCGGCCACGTTGACATCGCCACAACACAGATATATACGCACGTTGACCAGGAAAGACTGCGATTGATGCACAAAAAATTCCACCCCCGGCCATAACCTATATTGAAGAATGAAGATTGAAGAATTAAAAATAGCTTCGGCGCAGCCGAATCCACAAATTTTCAATTACCTATTCTACCGTTACACTTTTCGCCAGGTTTCTCGGCTTATCGACATCGTGTCCACGAAGCACTGCCGCGTGATACGCCAAAATCTGCAAAGGCACTACCGTAAGCAAAGGCTGTAATTCTTCCGGAGCCGGCGGAACGGTAATAAGAAAATCAGCGTATTTGCCAATGTTCTCGTCGCCTTCGGTTGCGACAACAATCGTTCTACCGCCGCGTGCGCGAACTTCCTCGATATTGCCGATAATTTTTTCATACTGCGAACATTTAGTTGCGATAAACACCGCCGGCATTCCCTTATTTATCAGGGCAATCGGGCCATGCTTCATTTCAGCGGCAGGCAGGCCTTCGGCGTGAATATAACTGATTTCTTTCAGTTTCAGCGCTCCTTCCAGGGCAACAGGGTAGTTAAATCCCCTGCCGAGGAACAGCCAGTTTTCTCTTTCGCAGGTAGCCGCGGCTATTTCCTTAATCTGCTCCGACTGCGTCAGAACTTTTTCAATTTTGGCTGGTATCTTCGCCAATTCATCAATATAAAACTTCGCAACATCGTGTCCAAGATGTTTTCGTCTGCCTAATTCTATCGCAAGCATTGCAAGCACTGCTACCTGCGCGGTAAATGCCTTTGTGCTTGCCACACCGATTTCCGGCCCGACGCGAAGATAAACGCCTGCATCAGTGGTTCTGGCGATTGTCGAACCGACGACGTTCACGATGCCCAGCACAATCGCGCCTCGTTCCTTTGCCTGCTCGACAGCGGCCAGCGTATCAGCCGTTTCACCCGACTGACTGACCGCGATTACAACCGTGCCATCATCTATAATAGGATTTCGATAACGAAATTCGCTTGCGTATTCTGTTTCGGTATTTATTCGAGCGAGATTTTCGAGCAGGAATTCGCCGACAAGCCCCGCATGCCAGGCTGTTCCGCAGGCGTTAATAATAATCCGTTTTGCCCTTGTGATTTCCCGCCAGTATTTATCCAAACCGCCAAGAACGATTCTGCCGTCCCGATGGTCTAATCTGCCGCCCAGGCACATATTCAACGCTTTGGGCTGCTCGCAGATTTCCTTGAGCATATAATGCTGAAAACCGTTCAGCTCGATTGCGTCGAGCGAAAATTCTATCTGCTTCAAATCTTTGCGGATTTCGACGTTATCAATTGTCTTGGTATGAAACCCCTTCGATGTGCAGATAACCATTTCGTTATCCGCCATATATATCGCCTGGGTTGTATGCTCAACAATCGCCGAGGCATCGGACGCGATGATATATTCGTTTTCGCCAAGTCCGAGTATCAGCGGGCTTCCCTTTTTCGCGCCGATGAGCATATCCGGGAAATCTGCGCAGACTATCGCAAGGCCGTAAGTACCAACAAGCTCGTTAAGCGCACGCTGCACTGCCCATTCAAATCTGTTCTGTCCTGTGGTAGGAGTGCCCTTTTCATTATGACCCGCGTAAAGATAGCCTATCAGGTTAGAGATAACTTCGGTATCCGTCTGACTGGAAAATTTGCAGCCCTCACTTATCAGCCAGGTCTTTAGAGTGCTGTAATTTTCGATAATTCCGTTGTGTACGACCGCGATTTTGCCGGTGTAATCGAGATGCGGATGGGCATTTATAGTGTTCGGTTCGCCGTGGGTTGCCCAGCGGGTATGGCCGATGCCGAGAACTTCGGCTTGATTTATCGGCTCCAAAAGTTCTTCAAGAACGCTGATTCGACCGCTGGACTTGGTTATTTTTATAACGCCGTTGTTCATCAGGCCTACGCCGGCCGAATCATAACCTCTGTATTCAAGCCGCTTTAAACCTTCTATAAGTATCGGCTGCGCCGGTTTTTTACCAAGATAAGCTACTATTCCGCACATAAATTCGCCTTAAATCGAGTGTAGAAACTTAAAACCGGTATTATATCTGTATCGTAGAAAAATGTAAATAACCAATCTGTGCTTGCAAACCCGGCATAAGCACTGTATTATTTTGTTTAGAATTTAGATATTCGGATTTAGGATTTTCTAATTTCGGGGTGTAGCTCAGTTTGGCTAGAGCGCCTGGTTTGGGACCAGGAGGCCGTAGGTTCGAATCCTATCACCCCGATTGCTGTTATTTGCGTAGAATCGGTATATTATCAGCAAAGACGATTATCTTGAACTTCTCCGCAAAAATGGTTTTTATTCTCAAAGGATACAAAGGCATTTGTTTGGGTAGTTCCGCCTGAAGAAAAAATACCAAAAAAAAGCCCTGCGGGACACACAGGGCTTTTTTTGCAAAAATTATGTATTCTATTTACGGCTGACAAGCTGCAGTATGCGATTGAGAATTAGCGTGTGCATATTTGTATTTTTCAGAGTCTGTTTTCCGGTCAGGTCGATGCTGTCGGCTTTTCTGTTGACTTCCTTAATCAACTTGTTGTTCTCAATGTCAACTCTAAGGCATTTCTGAGCATCTGTAGGCTGTGGCCTGACTATCCTGACAACCTTCTGAGTCATAACCTTTAAGCCAGCAGAATCTGTTATTGTGCAACTAAGCAGATAATCTCCAGGCACAGCGAAAAACTCCGGAGCCTTGGGAGCAACTTCATCGTCAACAATTGCATTAGGGTCAATATTGTTCGGTTCAGGCACATCCGGTTGAACGAGTCGTACATAACAGTTTGACAGCAATCCTCTGCTGTGAGCAACAATAATTCCATTGCCAAACAATGGTAGCAGAATAGCTCTTTCCGGCTCGGCAGGGCCTGGATTGAGTTTTGTAAGTCTTGCAGTGCCGACGAAATTAGGAATTACATTCTGGTTTGCATCTGCTGTCTGGGGAATAATAACATCTTCGGTCAAAGCAGGGATAAATGGCTTTATGCGTACTGGCACAGTTCCTTCATTGCAGATGAACAAGCCTATCCGCATAACCGAACCACCGAGATACAAATCTCTGTCGGTTGTAACATCCGCATACCAGCCGAAGGCGACAGAGCAGCTCAAGACCACAAGAAGCATTATTTTGAGCAATTTCGTTTGTACATGTTCCATGATTAATTCTCCTTAAAACCTGTGTAATCATTCATGGGTATTTTTAAAGTATCCGGCAACACACCAAATACAAAACACCCACTTTTTAGTTAAATATACCATTTTTTTCAAAACAGAGTTCTATGCCCAACTGATGTGTATAGACGAACATCACAGATTATTTATTGCATTAATTCAGGATTTTGGTGCGGATGGGAATTGTAAAAACTATCTGAGGCAAAAGCAGGTTAGTAATGTTTTAATTAGCAACTGTTGCTAATTTGGTTTTCTTTTAAACAAAAAAAAAGCCTATCGCCGACAGGCGATTCGACTACTGATAACCGATAACTGCGTTTCTGTTTTCTACAAAAACTCATCAAAACTGATTAAAAACAACAAAAAATCCGTGAAAATCCGTGAAATCCGCGTCAAAACTTTCAATTTTTTGAAGAAATTTAACAAAATTTGCAAAAAACTTGCGCGTTTTTATCGATTTTCGGCCAAACGCGCAAGCGATTTTTCGATTAAAAGAAGGATAAATCTTTACCACTTTCAACTTTCAACCATTCGCTTTTTGCTATATACTTACAGTCAAACAATAACAGGAAGGCAAAATTATGGCACGAGAACGATTACACAAAATATTGGCTGGATGGGGCGTGGATTCACGTCGAAACTGCGAACAGCTCATTTTGGGCGGTGCCGTCAAAGTCAACGGCAAAATTATCGATACCCTGCCTGCCTTTGCTGACCCGAAAATCGACATTATTACCGTCGCCGGACGGAAAATCAGGCCTGAAAACAAGGTTTATTACCTTTTAAACAAGCCAAAGGGCTTCCTCTGTACGAACAACGACCCCGCAGGTCGAAAAAAGGCGATTGATCTCGTCCCGCCGGGCGGGCGGATTTTCTGCGTAGGCAGGTTAGATGCTGACACAACCGGCGCGATAATCCTGACCAACGATACCGCCCTTGCGGACATCGTAACGCACCCACGTCACGAATTGCCAAAGACTTATATCGTAACCATAAAGGGCAAAGTAAGTACCGAAGCGGTTGAACAAATGAAAAAGGGAGTTTGGCTGTCCGATGGCAAGGCTGTGCCTGGGAAGGTCAAGATTATAAAGGCTCAAGCCGCCGAGAGCATACTTGAGATAAAAATTTCGCAGAGCCTGAACCGCGAAATTCGGCGAATTATGGCGAAATTCGGCTATAAAGTAACCGCGTTAAAACGGTTAGCTATCGGCAAAATATCGACTTATAAGCTTGGCATAGGCAAATTCCGCCCGCTAACTAAGGGCGAAATTGATTATTTGAAAAAAGAGTAGAAAATTTTCCCCTTCTTTCCTAAAATATCCTTTTTAAATACAGAAGAATTGCTAAACTTTAGGCCGATAATACATTAGAGTATCGTTAAATTGTGGATATTCACCGGAGATTATTGCATTGAGACTTGAAAAGATTGTTTTGGATGGATTCAAAAGTTTTGCCGACAAGACGGAGTTCACCTTTAATCAGCAGATTACCGCTATTGTGGGGCCGAACGGCTGCGGAAAAAGTAACGTAGTTGACGCTCTGAAATGGGTATTGGGCGAGCAGAGTACCAAAAGTCTGCGTTCAGGCCAGATGGCCGATGTGATATTCAGCGGCTCGGCGGCACGCAAACCGATGGGTATGGCGCAAGTTAGTCTGCATTTCTCTCAGGCATCATCACTGGGGCTTGAGCAGGACGATTTGGAAATCACACGCAGGTTGTATCGCAACGGCGACAGCGAGTATCTAATCAATAATAAAATCAGCCGACTGAAAGATGTCAAAGAAATGTTTATGGACACCGGCGTCGGCGTTCGGGCATATTCGATTATCGAGCAGGGACAAATCGCACAGCTTTTGACGGCATCCAAAGTTGACCGGCGGGTAATTTTTGAAGAGGCGGCGGGCGTTAGCAAATATAAGGCGCAGAAAAAAGAAGCCCTGCGAAAACTCGAACGAACAGAGCAAAATCTTCTTCGGCTGGCTGACATCGTTGGGGAAGTGCAAAAGCAGCTTCGCAGTATAAAACTCCAGGCTGGCAAGGCGAGAAGTTATCTTCAGTACAGCCAGAGACTCAAGGAACTGCGCGTGAGTTTTTCGCTTTCGCAGTATCATCAGATAAAAATCGATTCGGATTTAAAAACCAATAGTCTGAATGAGCTTGAGACGCAGTTCGCATCGGCTGCGGCGGAGGTTTCGGATAAAGACGCAAGGTTAAGCAATCTGGCGGCGGAGATTATCGAAAAGGAAAATGAAATAAACCGCTGCGATAACTCGTTAGTCGCTATTACAAGCAAAATCGAACAGCAGCAGCAGCGAATAGAATTTCTGCAAAAAAGAATCGAAGAATTGTCCGGCAGAAGCAAAACGGAGCGGGAACAAAGCGAGAGGCTGGCAATTCAAATTGAGGAATTTGAAAAACAGCTCGGCCAGTGCGATTCTGACGCTGAAAAGATTGAAGAAGTAATCGCGGCAAAAGCGGCGGAGCTTGAAAAGATTCAAACGCATATTCGCAGCGTAAATATGGAATGCGCGGAGCTTGAAAGCGAACTTGAAGACGAGAAGACCGGCATTATAGACATTGTTCGGCGAACCGCGCAACTGCACAACGAAATACAGAGCGGAACGGTTTATCGCAATAATCTGCACGGGCAGAAAGACAGGCTAAGCGGAAAAATTTCGCAAAGCAAAACGCAGCTTGAGCAGTTATTAGGCGGCAAGGCTCAAAATCAGGCTCGGCTTGGCGACATAAATAAAATCATCGGCGAACTTCAGCAGAAACTCGAAGATAAACGTCAGCAAATCAAAAATATAGACGCTAACGTTGCGCAGACAAATGAAACGCTGGCAAGAGAAAGAGAAAACCGCTCGGCAATCGGGAGCGAAATTAATGTTCTTGCCGATATGGAAAACAAACGGCAGGGAATCGACAAGGCCGTGAAGGAAATTCTCAATCTGGCGGCGGAAAAAAATAAAACATTCGTCGAGGGCATTATCGCAGATGTGGTAAGAGCGCAGCCCAGATACGCGACGGCGATTGAAGCGGCTCTGGAAGGCAAAACAAACGCGGTCGTCGTGAGCGATACAAATCTGCTGATAGACGATAGCGAGATTTTGAGCAAGTCGCAGGGTCGCGTTAAATTCATCTGCACGGACAGAACAGAGCCTTTTGTCGAAAGCGGCGTTCTGCCGAGCGATTGTCCCAGAGCGGTGGAATTTGTGAGTTTTGACGCTCAATACGCTCCGGTCGTCTGGAGTTTGTTAGGCAAAACGATAATCGTCGATTCAATTCAAAAGGCGATTGAACTTTCGCCGATTTACGGACAGGGATACAGCTTTGTTACGGAATCCGGCGAAGTTCTTAACGCCGACGGCAGTATCGCGGCGGGGCCAATCGGCAGGGCAACAGGCCTAATATCACGAAAAAGCAGATTGACGGAATTGCAGGACGAGCTTGTGAATCTGTCGGGCAGAATAAAACAGCTTGAAGAGAAACTCAACAGCGACATCAAGCAAAACGAACATCTCGAAAGACTGTGCAAGGATTTCAGAACATCGGTTTATGAGGCGAATACCGAGAAGACAAATATCGTATCAGACCTGAACGTCGTCGAGCAGAACATTAAACGAATCACTGATGAACAGCCGATTCTGGCGAGCGAAATTGAACAACTTGAAAAACAGATTTCGCAGACCGTTCAGACCGAATACGAATCAAAGCAGCAGTTGCAGGAACTTGAGATTGTCAATGTTCAGCGGAAGGAAAACATCGCCCTGCTGGAAAGAACGCTTTCGGAAAAGAAGGCTCTGCTTTCGCAGGGTACATCGGAACTGACGGAAATTAAGGTCGCTCTGGGACAAAGCCAGGAACAAAAAAAAGCAATCGCTCAACAGAAAAGCAGTCTCGAAAATCAGATTCGCAACGGCAAAAGCGCATTGGCCTCGGCGAAAGAAATTATCAAAAACTGCGACGAACAGGCACAGCAGGGGCAAAAGGATATATTGAGCATCGAAGCTGAAATATCGCAACTGCTGACGCAAAAGGAAACCACCCGCGAACAAAGCGTCAAACTGCACGAGCAGGTCGGCGTAATGATTGAAACTCGAAATGAACTTGAACTCGCTTTGAAGGCCGCAAGGCAGCGGCAAGGCCAGCTCGATGAACAGATTCATCAGATTAAACTCGAATTAAGTCAGCTTGAGGTAAAATTAGCCGACCTTATTCAGAGAGTTACGGAAGAATTGCAGATGGATTTGAAGGCGCAGTATGAAAATTACAGCGCGGAAGACATGAACTGGGACGCGGTTCGCGAGGAAATCGCGGATTTGCGCGGCAAGATTGAAAGGCTCGGCAACGTCAATGTTGACGCGATTGAACAAATGGACGAGCTTGAAAAGAGAAATGAATTTTTGAGCGGGCAGATTGAAGACCTCAACAACAGCAAGAACCAGCTTGCTCAACTCATCAATCGACTCAATAAGGATTCGGTCGATAAATTCGCAGCGACGTTCGAGCAAATAAGATTAAACTTCCAGGAAGTGTTTAGGAAATTGTTCGGCGGCGGCAAGGCTGATATTATTCTCGAACAGCCTGAAGATATTCTCGAAAGCGGAATCGAAATCGTGGCCAGACCGCCGGGCAAAGAGACGAGAAGTATAAGTCTGTTAAGCGGCGGCGAAAAGACAATGACCGCGATTGCCCTGCTGTTTTCGATTTTCAAGACTAAGCCATCGCCGTTCTGCTTCCTTGACGAAGTTGACGCGGCTCTGGACGAGGCGAACAACGAACGCTTCAATTTGATTGTGCAGGAGTTCAGGAAGGATTCGCAGTTTGTGATTATCACGCACGCCAAGCGGACGATGAGCATCGCGGATATGCTTTACGGGATTACAATGCAGATGAAGGGCGTTAGCAAGCGAATAAGCGTTTCGTTCGATACGTTTGAATCGCCGGAGAAAATTGAAGCACAAGACTCCGCAGTAGCATAAGAAGTGAAAAACTAAAAGTGAAAAATTGTGGGATCCCGCCAATTCGCAAATTAGACAGAGGAAAGCCGTACATAGTAACATTTTTAATGGTTGAAATAGCGGAAAATGTGTATCTTATCTTTAGGTATTACTTTTTTGATAACGGGAGCAATCTGTGATAATACCTTGGAAAGTTGATGTTCCACAGGAGAAACTGCCTGTGATGAACTGGCTGCTGATAGCGTCAATAATCGGCGCATTTTTTTTACAATCCTTTCAAATTCAAAACCATATAACCGTTCGGGTTGACCGTAAACAACCAGTTTCTGATTCTGTGTTATCAGGACTGGATACAAATTCTGTATTGACATCCGACGCTAATTCCGCCACAATTTCCGAATCGAAGCCGCAATCCGTTGAAGATATAAAAAAACATATTCTGCAAAAGATGAAGGAACGTGACTGGGTATATCCGTTTGAAATGTATATGCTCAAAGGCTGGGGGCTAAGAGGAATGGTCGGACATATGTGGCTGCATGGCGGGATAATTCATCTTATCGGCAATATGCTTTTCCTATGGATATTCGGCAACGCAATCTGCGCAAAGTTCGGCAATATCGCTTATCTGCCGATTTTTATAATGCTGGGTATTTTTGCCGCGATGGGGCATCTTATTTTCGATGGCGGACCGGCTCTCGGCGCAAGCGGAGCAATCAATGGCATTATGGGAATGTTTCTGGTGCTGTTTCCGCTAAACACAATCTCGTGCGCATGGTCATTTAATCTGATTTATTGG
This sequence comes from Planctomycetes bacterium GWC2_45_44, assembly GCA_001824555.1. Taxonomy (GTDB): domain Bacteria; phylum Planctomycetota; class Phycisphaerae; order Sedimentisphaerales; family UBA12454; genus GWC2-45-44. The sequence goes on along the minus strand of MHXU01000135.1, from coordinate 3,971 downwards.
CGGTCGTTCGAGACATCCAGTTTCTGGATTATTCTGCTCTGGCTGGCGTGGGATATTTTCGATGCCGTTATAGGCGGCGGGAATGTAGCTTATTTTGCACACTTCGGCGGATTTGCGGCAGGAGTTGTGATAACTTTAATACTGCTGAAAATGGAAATTATTAAAACTACCAGATATGAAAAATCTCTGCTTGATATGCTCACCGAAAGACGCGCCGCTGCGCAGCCGAAAACACCATACACACATCGAGCACTTGCACAGGATTATCCGCTCAATACCCCAAGCCACGCGGCAATGACCAATCTGACACAGGTTGCCCCTGAACTCCAATTGCCACCACAACCTATTCTGAGGGCGGAAGATTTTTTCAATAATCCAAAACCGCAAAACTCTTCACCGCAGGCACAAAACATAACAGCACAAGGCAACGATGGGTTTGTACGATTTTATTGCAATTGCGGCAAACGATGTAAAATCCCGGTTAAGTATGCCGGTCAGAACGGCAAATGTCCAAAATGCGGTCAGATGATTAAAATTCCAGACAATTAAAGTTATAAACAACGCTTGTTATTTTGAGGATTGATTATGAACATTAAAAACATTGTTTTGATTGTCATTGTTGCTGTTCTTGCGTTAGGAATTCTATATGCCAAGTATGACAGCGACAGGTCGCGAGACAGAATAGACCTCAAATTCCGCCTAAAAGCCGGCGAATCGCACGAATTCAAAATCATACAATTTCAAAGCGTAAGCCAAAGATTTGAAGACAAGGGGGTTGATATGAATGCGGTGGCGGACACAGTCATTGGCCTTAATGTTATCGGAGTTGATGCCAATGGCTCAATGGACGCAGCTATAACTTTTAAATCCATAAAACTCGGAATTGATACAGATTACGGCCATCTGGAATTTGACCCCGAAAATCCAAAGCAGGTTGACCCAAACGACAAAGCACAACAGGCTTTTGTTATGTTATTTTCCAATGTACTCGGCAGCAGTCTTAAGATGAGAATAACATCGACAGGAGAAGTATCAGATATTATCGGAATCGACGACATTTTTACTAAATTCAAAAATGAAATGACTAAATTGGAAGCTAAAAACGAACCAAATAACCCGGAACAAAAAGAAATGCTGGAAGCATTCAAAAAAGCATTAGGAGCGAATAATGAAAAAAAGTTTGAAGAGTTTTTCTATAAATTCTTCAATGGAAATCTGGTCAGAGACCTTACGGACTCTGCAATACTGCGGTTTTCCGCTGACCCTGTTGCCGTCAGCAAAAAATGGCAGTATAAGCAAAGACTGAATCTCGGCTTTGCAATTGATGTCAATACCGTATGTAAACTGGAACGGCATAATGGCGGAATTGCGTATATTGATACTGTTTCAAAGCTCGATATGAATGAATTAAAAGTTGCCGATATAACCGCCAGAGAAAAAATTCTTATGAAGCTATCCGGCACAGCAAATTCCACGGTAGAGGTCGATGAAACTATCGGCCTGGTGAGAAAAAGCGATGTTCGAATAAAATTGTCGGGAATAAGAAGAATAGAGCCTGATAGAATGACACTGCCAATCCGACCAAATATGAATTTACAACTGCAGATTGATGGCTATACAACTGTTAAATTGATCAAATAGTCAATCGGCGGGCGGGGCATCTGAATTTTTGGCGTTGTCCACTTTTGCTGGCGGGAGTTCTTTGCCGGGGATTTTCATATAAGTAAGCGTGTTTTGGAGAATTTCCGCGGCGACAGGCGCGGCGACCGAACCGCCGGTGTAGCCTTTGCCAAGTCTCTTATTTGGTTTTCTAATTGACACAAGCACAATCACAGCGGGCTTTTCGGCGGGCGCTCCGCCGATAAACGACGCGACATAATTCTGTTCATCGTATCCGCGCGTATCGCTGTGCGCGATGTTGGCTGTTCCGGTTTTGCCGAAGACCTGCCATTTTTCCAGAGCGGCTTTTTTGCCTGTGCCATCAGTAACGACCAGGACAAGAGCGTCTCTGACCATCCACTTTGCGGTTTTGTCGCTAATAATAAATCCGCCGGTTTGGGCGGGGTCGATTCGTTTGACTTTTTCGCCCGCGTCTGAAATAATCGCCAACGCTAAATGCGGCTTGATTCCTTTTCCGTTGTTGGCTAATGTACAAAATGCGCAAGCCATTTGCATTGCGGTTACGGAGACCTCGTGGCCGAACGGCACTCTTGCGACGCTGTATCCTGTCCACTTTTCATAGTTCCAGACAACGCCCGGCTCTTCGCCCGGCAGGTCGATATCTGTTTTTCTGCCGAATCCGAAAAGTTTTATGCCCTCATAAGTTTTTTTCGCGCCCATTTTCTGGCCGATTTTCGCCATTCCGATATTGCTTGAGTGGGAGAGGATTTCGGCGATTTTCAAATTGCCGTAGCCATTTCGATATTCGCCGATTGTGCCGAAGCCGTGGCCGCTATAACTTCCGTTTTCGCAGTAGATAGTGGTGTTCCTGCCTACGGAGCCGGTTTCAATCGCCCAGGCGGCGACAAACGGTTTAAAAATACTGCCCGGCTCGTAAGGGTCGCTCAATGCGTGATTGCCGAGATTTTTTTCGTTCACTTTCACTTTGCTCAAATCGGCGGGGTCGAAACTCGGCAGAGAAACGAGCGAAAGAACTGCGCCTGTATAAGGATTCATTACGAGAGCAACGGCAGACTCGGCCTGGAATTCGTTCATCTGTTTGAGCAGCGCGGCGTGCGTGAATTCCTGAATGGTGGAATCGAGCGTAAGTATCATATCAGAGCCATCCTGCGCGAATGATTCGCATAGGCCAAGGCGTACGGGTCTTCTGGCGGCATCGGCGAAGAATGTGCTTTTGCCTGCTGTTCCGCTCAATTCGGCGTTATACTTCAGTTCCAGCCCGGCAAGCCCCTCCTCGTCCGTGCCGACAAAGCCGACAACATGAGCGGCGACCGAGCCGAGCGGATAAAATCTCTTCCACTTGCTCTCGATGCCGATGCCGTGCAGTTTGAGAATTTCTTTTCGCTGGGTGTCGGTGAGTTTGGCATCGCTGATAATCGGGGCGTAGCCGGTGTTGCGGGAGGTTAAAACCGATTTTGAAATTTCCGAAGGACTTACGCCGATAATGTCGGAAAGAGCTTTGGCGGTTTCCTTAAGGTCGGTTATTACCTGCGGCTCTGCGAAGACGGTATCGACTTTATAACTTGCAGCCAGAATTCTGCCCCGGCAATCGAGTATCGCGCCCCTGCGGGACTTTTCAAGAAACGTGGCCTTTTGCGACCTCTGCGATGACTGATAATAATAGTCGGCCTTGTAATCCTGAAGATAGAAGCAGCGAGCAACCACGCCGAGGAAACCGAGGATAATGAGAATCAACAGAAATATGGCGAATTTTTTATGCATCTTTTTGGTATTAAAATAGCCACAGAGAACACAGAGGACACAGAGATATCATTTTTTAGCCACAAATGAATACGAATAACACAATTAATTTTTAATACGATAATAAGCCGCGTGGGCTAAGAGCCCATCCTACAAATATAACAACTCATTTAGTTCCAAGATTATACTCGACCGCTTCGGAAACAGAGCCGGGGTTTATTAAAAATTCAAGCTGAAGCTGCTTTTGCCAAAGCTGCTGCTTTAACCTGACCTGTTTGGCCTGACAGATTCTGAATTTGTAAAATTCACAGTTTTGGCTTCTCCGCAGATATGCCTCCGACAGAAGGACAAAAGACAGGACAATCACAACAAAAATGTATCGAAAAGCAGTCAAATAACACAAAAATAAAATATTAAAAAAAAAATTGAGGAACTCGCCCTTCGGGCGAAACTGTTTTTTTATGAACCGCGTGGGCTAAAGCCCACCCTACAAAAACTAACTACTAACTATTGGCTATTGGCTATTGGCTACTATTTCGCCGGGAGTTTTATTTTTGTACCAACGACTAACGAATTGCCGTCGTTCAGCA
>MHXU01000134.1 GCA_001824555.1 Planctomycetes bacterium GWC2_45_44 | reverse complement strand
GCCGCAGCTTATAAATCGCAAAAGCCAGCAAATACATCATCATCGTTTGATATATAAGCAAATGCTGAATTGTAAAATTTATAGCCATAACTTGAATTTCGTTCTTAATTTAACGTAACATTTTAGCCGAGTGTCGAATGCGACTTGTCATTCCCGCGAAAGCGGGAATCCAGTTTTGTAGGGTGGGCTTTAGCCCACGCGGTTCTTCTAAAAACCATTACTACATTTTCAATTCCACCGAATCGCTGATTCGTTTGCCCTCGGCTGTGGTGCAGACCGCCTGCAAAATATACGTTTTGCCCGTTTCGATATCGCCGTCAGACACAAGTTCTATTTTGTAGCATCGCAGATAATCCTGCCACGCGCTGAAGTTGACGCTTGCGTCCGTCAAATCGATATCCTGCCAGAGATAAACCCTTGAACCCCTCGACTCCGGCGTTCGCTGTTCCTGTTGAAAAAGCTCAAACCGCCAGATGCCAGATGCCTTTATTCTTGAGCCGAACTGGTCGAAAACATCGACATACACATTAATCTGCCCGTTGCCGACATACTCGGTGAGCTGATTGAATTTTATCTTTTCCGCGACAAAAATACAGTCATTGCGAACGCTGTTGCCGTCAGTCAACGCTCCGGAATTACCGGAATTATATGTTTCACACCCGCAGATAATCGGCAAAACAAACAAAACGCACATCCAAATAATTTTTTTCATAATTACCATCGCCATTAAAATAAATTATCCTATAATCCGCCGCCAATTGTCATTCCCGCGAAAGCGGGAATCCAGCGTAAATTACCATCGCCTGCCGGCGATTCCACAGTTTTTCACTTTTCACTTTTAGTTTTTCACTTTTTCTAATCCAATATATGTCCGAACCGATTTTTTTTCGTCTTTAGATAATTGGCGTTATGCCGTCCGGCCTTGACCTGCAACGGTATCTGCTGCGCAACTTTAATACCATAAACTTCCAGACGGGAAGTCTTCTTGGGATTGTTCGTTAGAATTTTAATCTGCCTCAATCCCAAATCCCTGATTATCTGCGCCCCGATTCCGTAATCGCGCTTATCCGCCGCGAAGCCCAGTTCGAGATTCGCCTGCTCGGTATCAAACCCCTGCTCCTGCAATTTATAAGCGTGCAGTTTGTTCGCAAGCCCGATACCCCTGCCCTCCTGCCGCAGATAAATAACCGCGCCGCAGCCGGCCTTTTCTATCATTTGCATCGCAGTAATAAGCTGCTCGCCGCACTCGCATCTTTGCGAATGAAACAAATCGCCCGTCATACATTCCGAATGAACGCGTACAAGCACAGGCTCATCGATAACGACAGGATTTCCGCTGCCGTCAAGTTTGCCGACATCACCCTTGCACAGCGCAAGGTGCGGCTCTGCGCTCGTCTGGCTTTCATACCCGATAAGCTGAAATTCGCCGTAATCCGTCGGCAGAAATACCGATTGAATCCGTTTAATCTGACTTTCTCGCTGCAAACGATATTCGACCAGTTTGGCAATGGTCGTCATTTTCAATTCATGCGTTTTGCAAAACTCTACAAGCTGCGGCACTCTCGCCATTGAGCCGTCGTCATTCATAATTTCGCAAATCACCCCTGCCGGCTTCATTCCCGCCAGCCGCATTAAATCGACCGAGCCTTCCGTCTGCCCTGCCCGCGTAAGCACGCCGCCGTCCCTGGCCCGAAGCGGAAAAATATGCCCCGGCCTCGCCAAATCCGCCGCCCTGGCTCCGTCAGCAATGGTAACTTGTATGGTATGCGCCCTGTCCGCCGCGCTTATGCCCGTGGATATTCCATCAGCCGCATCGATGCTCACGGTAAATGCCGTGCCGAGTTTGGCCGTATTTGCGACCGCCTGCGGGTGCAGACCAAGCTCATCGCATTTTTCGCTCGTCAATGGCAGACAAATCAGCCCGCGGGCGAATTTCGCCATAAAATTTATTATCTCCGGCGTAGCCGATTCCGCCGCGCAAACAAGGTCTCCCTCGTTTTCCCGGTCTTCGTCGTCCACAAGGACAATCATCCTGCCCTGTCTCAAATCTTCAAGTATTTCGGATATTTCGCTGAACATAATATATAACAGTTATTGAAGTTATTGGTTATTTTATAAGGTTTTTTCTGTTTTTTTCACTTATTCAGCCAGTATATCCGAGATTATGAGATATTACAAGCTGGGTATTTATTAACTCTGCACAACATCCAGGAGACATAAACTCATCATACAAAACTACTCCTCTTTCTTTTTTGCTTTTCTGGCATCCAATATTTTCCAAACCACAAGGTTCAGGATAACAAACACAAAAATTATAACATCCAGAATCAATTCTTCCTCGAAAGGAATAGAATTAATACGCATAAACGTAAAACAAACAATGAAAAATATCACTGATGCAATTATTACACCCTTTAATGGACTCGTACTCATATTATTCGTCAACTATAATTACATTTTTTTGGAATTGTTTTATACTTTCAAACTGAAATTTTTCTTTCGCCTGTAAAATGACCGATTTGCCGATGATTTTTATTTCGAGCGGTTCACTCGGCGTTCGATGGTGGATTATATTTGCCAACGTAAAGGCCTTTTCAATCCCGTCGCCGGTTTTATAATTGGCAACCTCGTCCGGCTGGGCAACCCGCGGTGAGCCTGTCGAATCCGGGCGGTTATTATCGTAAATCGAGACGTTCGGCATCGCGGCAAGCCAGTCAAACACCTGCGCAATCGTCATATCCTTTGTCGCCTCAATCGAAACCGGACTTCGCTCAATCGCCGCCTTTATAAACGGCTGCCAATCGCAGCTTGCCATATCGCGAAAAGCGTAAAACGCCAAATCAGCGGTGATGTTTTTCTCCCTGATACCGGAAAGATATTTAACAATTTCCTCTCTGCTCATATCGGCTGAAATTTTAAGCGGTTCAATAGCGATATATTCTTTCTCGACGGCGGGCAGCTTCGGTTCGATATTTAAAAACTCAAAAATAGAATCCACAAGTTTTACCGAATCGGGAATATATCCGGCAAAAAAATCAGTGAATATTTTTCGCCCCTGCTCAGTTTTTATATCAGGGTGTTTGGTTTTAACAAGTTCCTTGAACTGGTCGCAACGAATTCTGCCGGGGTATTGGGTTGACGAGAAATCTTCTTCTCCGGCCTCGGCAAGCAGCTTTTCGTGCGTAACATCGGCGATTCTAAATCTGCTCTGGTTTTCGTAATGGAACAGCGTCTCGGCTTTTATGAATTGCGCGTTACCGTGGCAGTCCCTGCAAAACTGAAAATACTTCTGATAATCCGGATTGCCGCGGAGAAAACTCGCCATAGCCGTTATATCAAGCGGACTGCTCAAAAAGTCGCCCAGCTTTTGGGTAAATTTCTGATAGATATTTTTGTCGAACGTCGCCTCATCATAAAAACAATGTACAAAGCCGGTATTATTGGCGACGATTGTAACCTGCTCGTTGCGAATCGCCCGCTGGGCTTTGTTTGAAAGCTCCGTACCGTTGAACCACATTGATTTTGTTACGAGCCTTCTGTTGTTGGTGATTACGCCTTCTTCGATATCGATAAAATTCTGCGAATGCAGAGGCGTTAAGACCATATAAATATCTTCAATAGGAATCCCGCAGACTACAAACGCCGCCGCTGCGTAAATAGCCGCAAGCGAAACGCACTCGCCCGCGCCGGTCGAATAGCCCGGCTTTAATTTGAACGCCTCCATCGCCTCAACGGTTTCGGTCTTCCAGTATGGCAGAGTATCGCCGTCGTATTTATCTAAGCCGAAGTGCCTGCGAATATCAATGTCGAAATAATACTCGTCGCCGTGATAGCCGAACAGAGCGTTGCTTTTTGATATATCGTCTGGCGAAATAAATTTGCTGAATCGGGCAAGCTCGGCGTTTTTGTTAGTCAGCCCCCACGTTTGCAGGTCGAGGTTGAACTCAAACTCGTCCATAATGAATTGTTTAAGCCGCATAAGTTTCTTATACGGGCTTTTGCCCGCCAGTTTGACGAAGCAATCAGCGTTTCGCCACGACCAGACAACCGGACTCATTATATTCGCCAAAAACAGCGAATACATCAGTTCCGGGAATACGAAAATCTCCATATCCGAAAGGGTGAACGCCGATGAGTACTTTTCCAGATTTGTATTGTCTATCTTCATAGCGGCAATTTTAGCGGATTGGCCGAAAATTGCAATTATGTTTTGTGATTTGCCTATCCCTGATTTATCCGCGAAATTAGTGCGGGCAGTTCGCTCAAATTCTCAATCACCCGCACATTTTGCGGAATTGTTTTGCCTATATTCGTATAAGCCCTCTTGAGAACAGGGGTCATATTCGTTTTGGCCGCCCCTGCCACGTCGTTGTCGAGCCTGTCGCCGACATAGAGGATGTTTTCCGGCAGACAGCCCATCATTTGGGCAGAATCAATAAAAATCCTGCGATTAGGTTTGCGGAATTTAAACTGATACGAATAAAGGCGAATCGAAAAATAGCCTGGCAAATTAAACTGCTCAAGATGCCTGTCGAGCATAAATGCGTTGATAAACGTATTTGACAAAATGCCGAGTTTCAGACCGGCCGATTTCAATTTTTCCAGCGTCTGCGACAAATCCGGCTCTATACTGCCCAGCCTGCTCAAAGGCTCATACCACAGCCAGGCAAACTCGTCCCACTGCTCATCAGTAAGCGAAACACCCCTCATTCGTTCGGTCTTTTTCAATATCTCAAACGAATCAAAATCCCTGCCGGTGATATTCGAAAGAAACTGAAAAAATCTGATGATTAAAAGATGCCGAAGCAAAAACAAACTTAGCGGGCCGGTCGGCTGATTTAACCCTCGCAGAAAATCATAAGCCAGTTTACCGCCCTGCCTGAATATCGCCACCGCGTCAACCTGACCGAAGTTAATCAGGGTCTCGCCGAGGTCAAAAAGTACAGCTTGAATTTTCATCAGGACATTTCCGCCAAAGGCGATTCCACATTTTTTATTTTTGCTCTTTAATTTCAGAATGTCCGCCATAGCCTTGGCGACGGCGGATTGATTTCTTTTATGACTGGCCGAGGTGGGATTCGAACCCACACACCCTTGCGAGTAGGGGATTTTAAGTCCCCAGCGTCTGCCATTCCGCCACTCGGCCGCGAGTAGCGGCTATGGTAGCCGGAAACTGCGGATTTGTCAATATGCTGCCATCCCTCTGATATTATCCCCGCTGGGGCTGCTGCGATTGCTGGGCGGCCTGTTTCCAGTCGCTTCTGGCCAGGAACGCCGTCAGACGACTGAACCGGCTTTGTATCTCATCGAATACTGCCTTATAATCAAACTCCTGACTATCTCTGGCGGCTGTTTCAAGCTGTTTGGCAAGTTCCGAAATTCTCGTCGCGCCAATCGTCGCCGTCGCGCCCTTTATGGAATGTCCGTAAAATTTTATCTCCTTGATATCGTTCTTCGCTATCGCCTGCGAGAGCAGCTCCATTCTTTCGGTATTATCCTTTAAAAACACCGGAATTATCTCATCTATCAGAGACTCGTCGCCTATACGTTCAAGAAGGAGATGATAATCAAGCTCAATTTCTCCGCCGTCGTCCGGCAAAACCGCCTGCGAAGACTTTTCGCCGACATTCTGCTTCGCGACATTGCCCCCAGCCGAAGCAGGAACAACAGCCGAAATATTTTTCGCACCTTCGACAGACAGATATTTTGCCAGCGTCTGCGCAAGTTTCTTCCTATCCACGGGCTTGGCGAGATAATCATCGCAGCCGGCCGCGAAACATTTTTTATCATCGCCCTTCATCGCACAGGCCGTCAACGCAACTATCGGAATTTTGACCCCGTTTTTGCGAAGCTGCCGGGTCGCCTCAAAACCATTCATCACAGGCATCTGAATATCCATCAATATCAAATCAAACCCCCCGTCAGCGGCTCTGTCAACCGCCAATCGGCCGTTTTCGACTACAACAGTTTCAATTCCCATTCGCCGAAGCAAAAGCTCTATAAGCGTTTGATTCGTCGGGCTGTCCTCGGCAATAAGAACCCTGCCGGACAATTTCACGTTAGCTATCTCTTGCGATAACGCCTGGCTGCATTCTTTTTTATCATCCGAACCGGCTGTCGAGACAGCCTGCCGGTTTTCAACGCCTGTCGGAATGCAAAGACTGAAAACAGACCCTTTGCCCTTCGTGCTTTTGACGGTTATCTTTCCGCCGAGCAATTCCGCCAGATTCCGCGTAATGGCAAGACCAAGACCTGTTCCGCCGTAAATTCGGGTAGTGCTTACATCCGCCTGTGCAAACGGCTCAAAAATACGCTCTAACTTGTCGGAAGCTATGCCGATGCCGCTGTCCTCAATGTCAAACCGGATTACATCTTTGTCGCCCTGCCGCTGACATAAAACATTCAGCTTTACATAGCCCTTTTCAGTGAACTTAATCGCATTGCTTAAGAGATTTATTATGCACTGCTTTAATCTCGCAGGGTCGGTGCGAATAGCATCGACAACCGATTCATCACGAACGATTTTCAACTCAAGCCCCTGCTCTATCGCCGCAGGACGCATCATCGACTCAACCCCGGCCAAAATATCTTCAACTCCGCACTCGATAACCTCCACGGACATCTTGCCGGCCTCTATCTTCGAGAAGTCGAGAATGTCATTTATCAACTCTAATAAATGTCTGGAGCTTTCGCGTATTATGCCTATATGTTTTTTTTGCGCCGCCGTCAAATTATCATCAGACAGCATCTCGCTAAAACCCATTATCGCGTTCATCGGCGTGCGAATCTCGTGGCTGACGGATGCCATAAATTCATTTTTGGCGTTGTTGGCTTCTATCGCTTTCCGGCCAAGCGTATTGGCGTGATTTACCGTCGCGGCTAATTGACGATTTATCTGCTCGGCCTGAATTTTAGCGGACTGGATTATGGCCTTTTCGGCTTCGACCTCGCTTGTTTTACCATCGAGGAGTTTTTCAAGCCGCTGCTGATAAAGACGGTTTTCCTTTTGCGTCAGGATTACAAAAAATATCATCGAAACCACAATAGCCATCGACAGTACAAACACCCCAAAACGCAAACTTGCCATTTGCTCGGAAATCTCATCCGAAATAATATCATTCATTTCGCCGAGAATCGCCGTATATTGCAG
>MHXU01000133.1 GCA_001824555.1 Planctomycetes bacterium GWC2_45_44 | reverse complement strand
ATATTGATTTTTCCGCCAAAGCTCTTTGCGTATTCCAAATCTTCGGGCCCCTGCACCCACACAAAAATATTTTTATAACGGTTTTGAACGATGTTAAACAGTTCCGAATCGCTCTTGTCCTGCGAATAGTTAGTGAATGCCAAAAGGACATTTTCGGCTTTATTCCGCGGTATCTGTCTGCAATGTTCTTCTGTAAGCTGCCACAGCGTCGGACAGCCGGTAACCAAAACATTGTTAATACCAATAGCCGCTAATTTATTTTTTGAATATGAATCTCTGACAGAATGATAAACAGATGGATGCAGACAATGCTTTAATATCTGCTGGGTATGACTGCTTATTGCACCCTGATACTGCCACCAGCCAACTCCAAACAAAACTATTCTTTTTATTTGTTCATAATTGGTGTGGTCTATACCGATTTGCTTATATTTTTCCATCTCGCTGGAAAGTGAATTTGTTCCGCCAAAGAAAGTAAATTCGCTCGATTTGATATATTTAACAGCCTCAGTGCCGATGTTCTCCAAGTAAGGAAGCCTGATGAAAAATTCTGATGGAAAAATCTGATGCAGATATTTGTCAACAGAATCCATTATTATCCAGTTTCCGAGGTTGTTGTCGCACACGGAAGTATCAAGAACGCTAATCATTTTGCTCTCCAGGCCTGACTGTTTTGGTTTCCGCTCACTGTAAAGCGGTGGCGAACTGTTCCAGAAATCCTTAGCCGGCTCAAATGTTTCGATACAATTTTTGCAGATGTCAGGGTATGTAAAAATTCCGCTCAATTGGTCGTTCCGCTGCTGCTGCATACGCGGCGAATTAAATATCTCCGACGGTTCCTGCGTCATAATATTGCCCATCGGATATTGCGAATCATAATCCTCACAGCACCTCTTGACGGTGCCGTCATAATCAAATACCATCGACTTCCAGATAAAAAAACACGGCAGTTTATGCCCGCTAACGGAATGCTCAAAAAAATTACCCCAGCTTATCCATGGCGGAGTTAAAACTTTTACATTTTTCGTATTCCAATACTGCTTGTATTCCTCAATCTCCTGCTGTGAGCACAGGTCGGTCTTAATAAGCGAAACACAGATGCCGACATTCGAGCCCATCTGTTTTTTCAGCCGGCAAAACCTCTCGACATTTTCATAAGTAGTATCCCGCGGTATTTTCATAACAGCTTCATAGGTTTCCTTATGAAAACCGTTCACGCTGAAAGAAACCACGTCCACGCCAGATGCGATAAGTTTCAACGCGCGTTCTTCATCAAGAAGACCGCCGTTGGTATATACATTTATCTGCGCATTAGGAAAAACTTCCTTTTCGTGTTTTATCCTCTCTTCGAGCATTTTATCCAGCAGCGGCTCTCCAACTCCAGCATGGGTAATCAACGATATCGGCGCTCCCCATCGCGATATCTTGCTTAAAATCGTTTCATGCACCTCTTTCCGCATAAAACCCTTCGGCCTCTGCATTACAGTTGACGGACACATAATACATTTCGCATTACAGGCTCTTACTGTCTCTATGGCCAACTGGGTAGGCATAAAACATCTGTTATCACCTATTACCGCTCTGATCTTTGCATCCTGCACAGATTCAACCGCCCTGTCCGCTGACATATTTGCTGTACTATTCATTGTTCCGTCCTGATATTAACCGCTAAAACACGGCAAGTCATAAATCCATTACTTAGCCGTTTCTGCGATAAGTTCTGGCCGCTAATTTGTTTTTCTTCGACTGCTTCATCGCTGTTTCTATGCCGGCCATATTGGCCTTTAAAATCAGGCAAAGCTCGTTATAAAGCCGATTTATATTCGCCGGCAATTCCCGAACTCCAACAAATGAGCCTATTGCGGAATCCGCCTGTTTGAGCAAGGCATCAACCCTGTCAATTCTGCCAAGCTGCGCAAATGCGATTTGCTGCTCAAGAATCCGCTGTAAATTTTCAAATTCGTTTTTCATTTTTTTAGCCACAAAGACACAAAGGCACAAAGTTTTATTTATTTCTTTCGATTTCCTGTTTTAACGCCGCCGCATCCTTATTGCCCGGCTCAATCAACAAAATTTTTTCTAAAAGTGTTCTGCAATTATCCATCTGTCCCTGCCTGATATACAAAGCAGCGAGCGAAAACATCACCGATGTATCTTTCGGATGCGATTTAAGATAAATTTCCAAATAATAAATAACCTTTGAAAACGAGCCTGTTTTGCAGGACATCTGAAACATACCCAAAAGAGCGGTAAGATTGTCGCCATCGAATTCCAATGATTTCAGATAAAAATCAAACGCGGCATCGGGATTATTTTTCTGTTGAGCGGTCATAGCAAGGCCGCAATACGCTTTGGCGTTATCTGGCGCAAGTCTTTTGGCGACTTTAAAGGCATTCTCGGCATCGTCAAACTGACCGCGCGTAAAAGCCGAAACGCCCAAACCGATATATGGCGCCGCCTCATCGGGAGCGACAACCGCCGCCTGCTCGTAATACTTTTGCGCCTCATCGACTTTGCCGGTCGCAATCAGACAATCCGCAAGTTCTATCATGGCCTCATATCTCTGCGTCGTATTGGCCTGCTGGTTAAGTTTGTCGATGTCTATGCCCATATCAGTTGTTTCCCTTCAATAATCTCAATAGCATTGCCGAACAATTCAATCGCCCTGCCGTAATTCTTAAATCCTTTTTCCGCTTGCGCCGCGGTTATAAGCGATTCAACGGATGGAAAAACCCTGTTCAACTGTTCGCTTATTTCTCTTGCTCTTTGCAGATTTCCGTTTTTCAAGTGCGCCTGCGCCGCGAGAATGCTTATCCATAATTCGTTGCCGTAATTTTTGGCGATATATTCAAAAAGTTCCGCGGCCTTTGCGAAATTTTTCTGCTGCATCAGCGTCCGAGCCCTGCTCAAAAACTGGTCATACTGAAACGCAATCTCATCAGGCTGAATTTTGCGGATGTTCAAGCCCGCTTTTTTAACATTATCCAGCAGGCTTCCCTGCTGACTTTCAGAAACCAAATGTTTAAGCGTCCGTTCTTCAAAAATTCCAGCCCATAAATTTTCATCCGAGCCTTCAATTTCAAACACTTCATTGAGCATCGGTTTTTTATCTATCGCGTTCAAACAGTCCTCAACCCAGAACTCACTGATTGCGAACTCACCCGGCACAACCGCGATATATTCGGCATCGCATTTTGCCAAAGCCGACTGTATCCGCCGCTGCGAACTAATGCCGCTGACTTCGACAGGCACGACATTCGGCAAATCGATATTTAATCTCCCGATATCCCGCCCAGACAGAAGCAGGTAAATCGTATTGGGATACGATGTCGTTTCCCATATTGCCTTTATCTTTTGTCCGACGGCCTGGGTCAATTCGGCGGCATCGAGAATTATCGCCAGGTCTTTTATCTTCGACCACGGTTTAGCCGGTCTGGCAGTGCGAATCGTCATCACATTACGAAGATATTCCTGCGGGTCTCTTCTGTTTTTGACCGATATCTGGTCGCTGTCCTTTATCGGGCTGTAGAATTCGCCGGTGATGGTTTTCGCGTGATAAAAATCGGTAAAGAAAACCATTCTGCGAAATAAATCCCAGTCAATCAGAATGTTCAGGCTCTCGTTGTACAACCCCGTTTTTTCAAGCAAATCTTTTCTGTGCATCATACTTATATGCAGAACGTGATTATAATGCAGCATCATTGCTCTGTCGAAATCTCTGCTTATTTCAAGGACTTTACTCAAAACAAACCGTTCGCCGTCGGCGGAATTCCTGCAATATACTCTGTACAAATCGCTGTACGCCGCGAGGCAGTCTGTTTTTGTTTCGAGAATTTCAAGCAGCGTACTGACGTGGTTGGGATACAAAATATCGTCGTCATCGAGATAACAAATATATTTGCCTTTTGCCAAACCAAGCCCATAATTAAGCGTATAAGGCTTGCCGCGATTTTCATCTCTGTCAATAAAAACAAGGCGATGGTCTCTGAAAGATTCGATTACGTCATTTATTTTTCGGCCGCCGTCCCTCATAACGATAACTTCGATGTTTGAGTAATCCTGCGACAGAGCGCTCCTAATCGCACCGGGCAGATACCCCGTGCGGTTATATGTCGGAATCAATATGCTTACAAGCGGGCCGGTTTTCATAAATCATTTTTGTCAGGAAGCAAAACTTGTTTCCATTACAGGCTGTATATTTCTTACAAAGCTGATATTCCCAGACATACTATTATTTTTATCGCTGTCTATCTGTTTCTCGAAATCCATAAATATCCGATTCACCTGTCCAAGCTGACTAACCAATGAATATTTTTCTTCCACGCATTTGCGGTATTTGGCAGGCTCATAATCCTGCGACAAAATCTGTTCGCAGAACTGCTCGGCTATATCAAACAAAAATTCCTTCGGGAACACGCCCTCTGCGCCGGGATAATTATGAATTACGGGTTTAAGGCCGGTTGCCATACCTTCAAGAATGCACATCGGCAGGCCTTCGATAATACTGGTCGAAACGATATAATGCTTATCGCACAGCCAGCCGAAAACATCACGCTGGAACGGCTCAAAAACCACCGCATCCTGCAAATTAAGAGCTTTGACAATATGCCTCAAATACTGCTCAAGCTCCGGCTCAACAACATTGCCCGCGATAAACAGTTTGTATTCCCTGTCGATATAATTCAGCTTCTGCATACATTGAATAAGAAACGCGGGATTTTTTACCATTCTCAAGTTGGCCAGAAACGCTATGTTCTTCCCTTTTCTTCTGTCAATAAATTTGAATTTTTCCAGATTCACGCCATTTGGTATCGAAACGATATTTGTCATTTCCGCAATGCCAGGCGTCCTTGCTGTCAGCGTCTGCGCAACCACAGGATTGCCTATCGTTATCAGCGTGTCAACATTCCGCCAGTTCACCTGCGAAGGCCAGTTGCCGTATGCCTCATATCGATGCAGCCTCACAATCATTTTGCAGACCTTCGGCTTATTTGACCCTATAGCGGCCAGATTCGTACACCATTCAAACCACGATATATCGCTCCACTGCATCAGTTCATAAAGCTCGTCCTCGGTTTTGCCCTCAAAGACGCGCACATTGAATCTCTTTTTGGCAAACTCAATTATCTCCTGCAAAAAATTCATACCATCGCCGCCGCAGAAAAACGCTATCCTCGGCCTCTTTGAACGAATCACATCGAGCATCGGTTTTAAAACCTGCTGCTGCGGCCACATCGCAAGCGATTGCAGAAGAACCTCTGTAGCGCAGGCCTTATCATTACTATCCAGCAGAGCCGTCGCCGTTCTGTTTATCAAATCGGGATTCAGCATTCCGATATTCTGCATCTGGGCAAACAATTCCGCCGCCTGCCCCGGCCTTTGCACCGCAAGATACGCCTCGGCAAGATTGCTTAATACCTCCGCGTTGTTCGGCTTCAGCGCGTTTGCTTTGTTAAAATATTCTATCGCCTGGTCTGTCCTTCCAAGACAATGAAGAATCGCGCCGGCATCATTCCATATTTCTGGATTGCCCGAATCGTTTCGCAGATAATTTTCGATACATTCAAAAGCCTGCCCATAATCGCCCTGCTCGGCAAGTTTTAACGCGTCCTGATAATTCCGTCCATCTGTATGAAAGTCCATTGATTCAAACTCCTTTTAAATAATTGCTCGGCGAGAAATTTATTCTATAAAATCCAGCAGTGAAACCGACATAAGTTTTCCCGTAACCGACAGGGACATCTGATAAAGTATCTCTCTCATCGAAAGTTCTATCGCGATTTGTGCAACATCAGCCTGTTCAATGGCCGTTGCCTGGTCTTCGGTATTGAGTTTTACGTTTTCAAGGCTTTCCTTGAGGTCTTCAAGAAAACCTATTTTTGAACCGACTAAAGTCTGCTTGTTAGTAAGTTGGCTGTTTATTTCATCAAGCGATTGAGTAATAACCCCTCTGAACTCCTTCAGTTGTTCATCAGAAAGATTCTGCGTATTTTTCAGTATATCCCTGATACTGATAAGACTGCTGAAAATATCGTAAGTTCCCGGAACACGAACAAGATTTGTGCCTGTTGAAGTTATATTCGTCGCGTCAACATAAAGAACCTCGCCGTCGGCATTGCTCACAGCCACATTGCTTATATCGCCCGTTACGTCCCATTCGGTAGCTCCGCCGTCGATTGAAAGTTTATAACTTCCCGGACTGCCAGTTACCGTAAGCCATACGTCTCCTTTGACGTTTGAAGTTCCGCTGCCGTTCGCCGCTCCGGTATCGCCGTAGAAAACCGGCGCAGACCTGCTGCTGCTTGAGAATAAATCTTCGCCGGCATACAGCAGCGTAGCCTGTACAGACTGCGATACTTCTATGTTTTGCGACTGACTCGCCCCCTGATATGAAACGCTCGTAATCTCATCGTTGCTTCTCGTAACGGCATAAGGCTCCGTCGTTTTGCCGCCGGAAAAAACATACTGGTTCATACTCCTCGTATTCGCCAGCGAAACCATCTGTTCCAGAACGTCATTTATTCCCTCGGCCAGTCTCTCCCTGCTGTCCTGCGAATAAGTGCCGCTGGAAATCTGCGTCAAATCCGTTTGAACCTTCGTTATCGAAGAAGTCATATTACCCAGCACATTTGACACAACGCCGAGAGTATCGCTTGTCTGCGCGATGTTATCGAGATAATTTTGCAGGTATCTTGTCTGACTGTTCAGTCCGAGTACCTGATACGCCGACGATGGGTCGTCCGAAATCCGATTGATTCTTGAGCCGGTCGCCGTTTGCTCCTGAAGTTTTGTCATCGCCGCGGTATGCATATTCAGCGCGAAGCTTACATTGTTATATATACTCGTGAGCGAACCGCCCATAATTCCGCCTTTCGTAAGTTTTATACTGTATCCATTAATGTAGTCATTAATGTCTGCTGCGTAGCGAGATATTTCGCCATCGCCTGATACATCTGCTCGAAGATAAGCATCTGCGCCGCTTCCTGATTGACATCAACTCCGCTTATCTCGCTCTGCCTGCTGCTTAAATTCTGCACCATTAGTTCGAGACTCGACTGTTTTGTCTGGTTAGTCGTGATATCCTGACCGATACCGGTAACCATTTTGCTGTAATACTCTCTGAATGAAAGATTATCCATTTCCACGAATTCTTCATCGTTCAGCGCTGCAAGTTTGACGATAGCGCTGTTGTCGGCAAAATCTCCGCCGGCTGCCGCGGCGATTTTGTCCGGCCTTTCGATAATACTATCGCAAACTTCCATATCGGCAGCAGATGTGCCGGAGAAGAACGTATTCATTCCAGCCGCAGCCAGAAATCCGCTGGTGTCGGTATCCGCAAAAACACTCGCCTCGAAACTATCGCCGGCAACCAAATCACCGCTGGTTAAAGCGACATATATTCCGTTTCCGACATCGAGCTTGTCGCCCGCCGCATAACCGCTGCCGATGTTAAGATTGGCGATTGTCTGGCCGCTGCCGTTTTTAACAACAAGCTGAAGACTGCCGTTGCCGACAGCGTCCGACCCGGCAACCGTAAATATCAAAACATCGTTAGCGTCGCCGCCGAACAGACCCGAAACAGAAACACTCGGTACAGACGAACCGTTAAAATCTATTTCCTCGGCCTCTGGCAGCACAGCAGGCATAAAATCAAATTCGTATCCGCTGTCAGCCTGCATAACAAGTTTGCCGTCTATCACATCAGCGTCTAAATTGCCAATCAATGAAATTTTATCGGCAATGGTTTGCATCGTATCCACAGAAGCATCGACCGAAATTTTATGCCGTGTAATCTGCCCGGCAGAATCGGTAAGCCTGATATAAAAATCTCCATCAGCAATGTCTGACGATATATCCTCCAGTGTTCCGGCATCCATTACGCCGCCGGTAAGTTCGGTAAATGACCCGAAATCGCCGCAGCCCTGAACGTGAATATCGTTGACCTTCTGAATAATAGTTTGTGCCAGCGTATCGAAACTTTCAGAAATTTGTGGCAAAATATTATTCTTCAGATTAAGCAGAGCTCCCAGCTCTCCTCCCGAAACAGCCGCGTATTCATTCGAATCGCCCATAGCAATTCCGTAATCGCCGTTTCCATCAATGCTCGCGGTTATCTCGAACGCCGAAGAATCTATTACCACCGCCATCGAGCCGACGACAACGCTGACCGCTCCATATTCTCCGTTTTGTTTCTGCGTTCCGACAAATTCGGACAGTTGAGCGATATAATTATCTCTCGCGTCGCAAAGATTTCCCGCGCTGCCTCCGGCAATTTCTATTCGCTGTATGCTCTCATTAAGCTCCGCAATCTGTCCCGACAGAGTGTTAACCGCCTCCACGGTTGAATCTATCTGAACTCGCAGTTGTTCGTCTAATGTCGAAAGAAAACTTCTGACAGACCTGAACCTGTCCGCCAGCGACTCTGCGCTGCTGACCACCTGATTCTGCCAGATTGATTCTGCCGGATACAGCGTAAGGTCCTGCAGCGAACTAAAAAAGTTATCTATCGCTGCGCTTAATCCGGAATCATCAGCAAGACTTTCGCCGAATACATTTTCAACCGTTTGCAGCGTAGCGAGTTCCTGACTGGTCTGATTAAGGGCGGATTGCTGACGGTTTATTTCCGCTTCGAGCAGATCGTCCATCAGCCTTACGACATTTGCGACATCGACGCCGCCGCCGATAAGAGTCGAACCCTGCTGTGAGGAATAGGCAGGCGTAAGATTTACCTTCTGGCGATGATAGCCTTCGGTCGCCGCATTGGCTATATTGTTGCCGACAGTGGTCAAAGCCCGCTGGGCAGCGTTCAATCCCGATAATGCTATCGAATAATCCGACATATTTCTTTCCTAATACTGCATATTTATGAAAGCAGCGTTATCAACTCTGTTGACTTTTCCGGGTTTATAGGTAGTCGATTCAGCCGAGCCGATACCGACAAGACTTTTCAGCAGCAGCGAATTAAATCTTGCGCAGTCCGAAAGAAGAAATACCGTCGCTTCGTATTCCGTCTTAAACCGCTCGACCATCTGTATCAGCGTGCTTCTTCTTTCCGCCATCGCCGTTTTGAAAGGCTCTTCGATATAATCGCATAATTTCGAGAGAGTCAGTTTCTCGACCGCACAGCCCAGCGATTGCGCCAGCTTCCTGCGGGCATTAAATCTTTTCGCCTGATTATCCTGCCTGTTTTGTATTATGGAACGAACCGCATAGAGCAGCCGCACCATATTCTTTTCATCGCGCGACACAAGATACCCCCGCAACTCGTTAAGAATGTTAATATCGCTTTCAGTATTGACTATATCCGCGTCGAGTATTTCGAGCATCTCGGCAATATCGTTTTCAATTTGTTTTTCCATATCAGATTTCGACCTCTATTTTCTGTTTCTGCACCAACGCCGATTCGCCGCCGGCAAGCTGATTATACATCTGTTTCCAAAGTCCGAATCCGCCCTTGTCACCCATATCCTGCGCAAGATACATCCAAAAAAGTCCCTGCGTCTGCTTGGCCGCTCCGTCCTGCTCGCCGCCCCAGTCGCCGATTGTCTCTTTCATTTCGTCAAGAAGTCGGGTAATAAATATCGCTTCAAAATCCTTGCAAAACTTTTCAGTCTTCTGCTGCGCAATCTTATTTGCGCCGCCGACTTCCAGACTTACTTTCGCCGACACCGGCTGCAAATTATTAATCAGGTCTATGCTTTCCATTTTCTCGCCTGCATTATTTCCAGTTTTGTAGGGCGGGCTTTAGCCCGCGCTGTTTATTAAAGGCAATCTCTAAAAATGCCATTTGTCATTGCGAGCAAAGTCCTGCGGAGCAGGACGTAGCGTGGCAATCCCAGTTTTGTAGGGTGGGCTCTTAGCCCACGCTGTTTATTTAAAATTTTACATTATTTCCAATTTCGCCTGCAGAGCGCCCGCTCTCTTGAGAGCGTTAAATATCGCCACCAAATCCGTCGGCGTTGCCCCGATAGCGTTAAGTGTCTTGGCAAGTTCGGCAACCGTTACGGTTTTCTTAACCGGAACTAAGTATCCCGGCTCTTCCTTAACGCTCAACAATGTTTCATCAACCTTCTGGGTCGTACCCGCATCGGAAAACGATGCCGTCGGCTGAAATACATTGGCCGTCTCCTTTACCTTAACCACCAGACTGCCTTGCGATATCGCCACTGCCGAAATGCCGACATTTTCGCCGACCACGATAGTGCCTGTCTTTTCGTTAATCACCACAACCGCAGGCACGTCAACCGTAACTTCTAATCTCGTAAGCTGGTCGATAAATTTCGGAATTTCGTTTTCAGCGATATTATCAGGTATATTTACCTTTATATTTCCCGCGTCAACGACAGTCGCGCAGTTGGCGAAATTATTATTTACAACCGCGCCGATTCTCTCGGCCGTTGTAAAATCGCCATATCGCAAAACAAAACTGAAACTTCTCTTTCCGCCCAGCCTGTCGATGAATTCCGAAATTTCCTCGCGCTCCACAATCGCTCCGTTTGGAATAGTTCCGACCGTAAGATGATTTTTCTTGATTGAAGCGTTATTGCCGCCCGCTCCCCAGCCGCCCAGCGTTACCGCGCCGTTCGCCACGGCATAAACCTGTCCGTCAAGACCTTTCAATGGCGTAGGCATCAGTATTCCGCCCTGCAAACTCTCGGCATCGCCGACGCTGGAAACGTCAATATCAAGCCTTGCACCAGGTCTGT
Organism: Planctomycetes bacterium GWC2_45_44; assembly: GCA_001824555.1. GTDB lineage: Bacteria > Planctomycetota > Phycisphaerae > Sedimentisphaerales > UBA12454 > GWC2-45-44. The sequence continues at coordinate 30,798 of MHXU01000133.1, read as the reverse complement.
CAAACGGACCAAGATTCGCCGTTACCATAACAATCGCGATACTGCCGCCCTTTATGTCGATATTGTCGAGGACCAAACCGCTTTGACGGAGAATATTTTCGAGCATTCTTTGCGAAGGCGTCGTCTCATCGCCCGTACCCGCAAGGCCGGTTATAAGACCAACGCCGGTAAGCGGGTTACCCCGAACACCGCCAATATCTGCGATATCCTTAATTCTTTCAGCAACACAAACAGCCGCAAAAACTAAAACAACGAACAGAATTATTTTTATTTTATATTTCAAGTTTCACCGCGTTTTTTAAAACGGCCAGACTACATTGAAAACGTTGCTTAGCCAGCCGGGCTTATTATAGGTTTCGCTTGGCCCCTTATTCGTGAACACCATCTGGAAGTTAGCTACTTTCTGACTGCTTATTTTATTTTCAAACGAAATATCGGTCGGCCTTATTATGCCGTTCACGCGTATTTCCTGAATATCGCCGGCAACTTCTCTAAACCTGCTGCCGACAACAACTAAATTCCCGTTCGGCATCACGTCTTCCACCACAACGGCGATTTCATCCGTGAACTTTCGATTATCCTTAAAATCCGCCGAGCCATCCATCTGCCTGTTTGAAGATGTCGAAAGATTAACTCCGGGCATACGCGGCAAAAGATTGTGATTGTCCGTCGTTATTCCCAGGTCGCCGTTAAACTCGATACCGCTGCTGTTTGTGTTTTTTAATTTGTTTTCAACCTTGTTTTCTATACTTGCCGTTTCCGCTATCGTTATCGTCAGTATATCGCCGACCTTCCTGGCAACCTCATCGGTATAAGGATGACGCAATTCTGTATTTCTCTTGGCCCATATAGAACCCGCATACACCTGCGCCCCAACCGCAAGTAAAACAGCTATCATAATTATCTTCATTTTCATATTAAAAGTTCCAAAATTATTCACTATTCACTATTCATTATTCATTATTAAAACACCGGCTCGACCGAGCCGTCCGCGTTCACCTTTGCCATTATTATTCTTTTTGAATCGTTATTTTGAACCTTGATGATTTCCCCCGCCATACCGTCATCCATTGCCTTGCCTGTGGCGGTTATCATAACTGCCGAAGATTCTATTTTTATAACGACATTCTGATTGCGTTTGACAACTGTTTGCGGCTTTGGATTATAAAGCATATTATCAGCAATCGCCGTCCCCTGTTTTATATCTCCCCTTGCCGTCATTCCAAAAAATGCCGTCTGTTCGCCAATCTGCCGCGAATCCGCCTCGACGTTCTGCACCGTGGTATTCTCCCGCGTTATAATCGAATCTCTGGCGATATCCGCCGCCGCGACAATCCTACTTGCCGAATACTTAACGCGAAAATCAACAAACTGTTTTCCCGCCAATTTGTCATCAGCAAATACTTCGACAAGAACCCTTACGACATTCGGCTGCACCAAACTCTGCGATGCCTTTAGAGTTATATTAGCTTTCAATTCGCCAAGCAGCAAATCCTGTGGAGGCCTCGTGAGCGTCCATTTGGAAATTTTATTCTCCCCCGCCGCAGCCTTCATACAATCCGTCGCCGTCTGAATAATTTTTTCGGAACTGATAATTGTATTTTTCAGACTTACCGCGACTTTTTCAGCGCCTGCGAATTTCACTCTCGATGCCGATACCCCGCTGGAGGCGAGCCGGCTCAAAATCGTAGGCCTGTCTATTATCAATCTCTGATTTACAAGAGCAAGCTGCCCCATTGCGATTGAAGATGCCGCCTGCACCATTGCCTCATCGCCGCTTAAAATTGCAATCTGCCCCAGCGTCGGTGTCGGGCTGTCTATCTTTACATCTCTCGGCAAATAAACCTGCAAACCACCGTCAACAGCCAACGCCGTCCCCGCCATAAAAACTATTAGCCACAGAGAACACAGAGGACACAGAGAAGTAACATTTTTAACCGTGTTAATCCGTGTTAATCCGTGTCTAAAAAAACCAGTGTTAATCCGTGTCTTTTTCATATCATTTTTTTGCTTATCTCGCTATTTCTATTGACTTCTGAAGCATATCGTCGCCAGCCTTAATCGCTCGTGAGTTCACCTCATACGCTCGTTGAGCGGTAATAAGGTTGACCAATTCCGTTACCATTTGAACGTTTGACTTCTCGAGAAATCCGCTTTGAATATCGCCGAAGCCGTTTGCACCTGCCGTGCCGGTAGTTGCCGTGCCGCTGGCCTCTGTTTCAGAAAGAAGGTTGCCGCCGTCGCTCGACAGTCCAGATGGATTGGGAAATCTCGCAAGCTGAATAGTTCCGACAACCGACTGCGTTCCGGAGCTGCTCGTTACATTTACGCTGCCGTCTTTTTCGACATCGACGGCTATCGAATCCGTCGGCACTGTAATCGCAGGACTAATCGCGTAGCCTGTCGTCGTTACCAATTTGCCGGTCGCGTCCGTTCTCAAAGCGCCGTCTCTGGTATATTTCGTAGTGCCGTCCGGCATTGATACCTGCAAAAATCCATCGCCGCTGATGGCGATGTCTAAATTTCTTCCTGTATTGGTAAGTTCGCCCGCGCTGAAAACCTTTGCCGTCGAAGCCGCTCTTACGCCGCTGCCGATTTCAATACCGCCCGGCGCAGTTATGCCAGAAGCAACTTCATTTCCGCTTTGCGTCATCTTTACATAGAGCAAATCCTGAAAATCTATCTGACTTCTCTTAAAACCGTTGGTATTTATATTGGCAAGGTTGTTGGCGGTAACATCAACCATCATTTGCTGCGCCGCCATTCCCGTTGCCGCTGTCGAAAAAGCTCTAAGCATTTTTATCTCCTAAATCAGTTGTCCGCTTTTAGCGGACTCCGCATTTTTTATCTTTTATTTTTAATTTTTTATTTTCTTACGCCATCGCGACGCTCATAAGGCTTTGCGAGGAATCTTTTTTGACATTCATAAATTTCATATTCGATTCGTAGAGCCTCGAAACCATAATCATATCAACAAGTTCTTCGACAAGCTGAACGTTTGACCCTTCAAGAGCGCCCTGCTGAACGGTTGTATCTTTCGGCTCGAGTACTTTGGCTTTGCTGTCGGTCATTTTGAAGCAGTTTGCTCCGACAGCCACGAGTTTATTTTGATTATCGCCGAAATCCGCAAGTTTAAGTTTGCCCACCATAGCCCCGCCCGCTTTGACCGTCCCGTCGAGAGCGACGGAAACATCCATAATCCCAACAGTGGGTGGAATGGATATCGGCCCCGCCTCGCCCGCGATAAAACGCCCCTGCGAATCGACTAATTTACCATCTCGGTCGAGGTGAAACAGGCCGTTGCGTGTATAGAGAGGCCCGTCGGGCGTTTCAACCGTAAAAAATCCGTTCCCGCAGATGGCAAAATCCAATTTCCCGCCCGTCTGGTCGAGAGTTCCCTGCGTAAAATCATAAACAACTGGCAATTCCTGCTGGCCGTCTTTTTCACTCGGAGGATTCAGCTTATCAGCCATAACTTTGGCGAAGTCGTTCATTCTCCGCTTGTAGCCGACGGTGCTGACATTGGCCATATTGTTGGTCACAACTTCAAATTCCTGTGCCAACTGGCTAATTTTTTGACTTACCTGCGCCGCAATATCAGACACATCAATATCCTTAAGACCCTATAAACGAACTTGCGATTTTAACAGTTTGGTAATCCGCCGATATTTTTTCGCCTTTTACATTCCTTATCAATTCCGCGTTTGTAGCCTTAACAAGCACGTCAATCTCATTTTCGCTCAATCCGACAAGCTCAACCGCGATAGATTGCCGACCGGCTTTTTCGCCGACATTCCTTACGACCGCAATATCTCTTATCAGCCGTTTCTTACTATGTGCAATTTCCGTGCCGAGATGCTCGCAAATCCGCCTGCCGTTCCGCTCAAGACCAAGAACCACAAGCATTCTATCCCCCCTTTTGACCTGTGCATCCGACTCGAACCGCAGCCCGGGCCCTCCGATTTCCGTCAAAACCGCTGGCATAAACTCCGGCAGCAACTGCTGCTCGCCGCCGCTCACATCCTGCGATGAATCGAATTTCGCCGCGAATATCTGCTTGCGAACAGCCGCCCTTACAAACCGCCGCCGATTGACAGGCTTTGTTTCATCAGATTGCCCGACAATCGGCCTTGCCGACAACGCCGAAAGCGTAAGCTGTTTCCTGAAACCTAATTTCTCCCGCAAAAACGTCAACTCTAACTTCAACGACCTGATTTGCTCATCGTCTTTTTGCTCGCTCGCGACCTGCTCAATCATTTTTGAAGCGCTTTTATCAAAAAGCCTGCTGTCAGCAAGAAGAACGGATGCCTTTTTGAGCCGTACAGCCTGCGCCATATCCTCCGTCAGTTTCCGCTCATTGTCCGTCAGCCCCATCTTTTGCGCAAGGTCATCGAACGCTCTGTGCCATTCTATTATTTCATACCTTCGCTTTGCGACAGTCGCCAGAACAAACAGCCCCGCCATCGCCGCCGCAGTGACAACCCCGAAAATCACAAAACTCTTTTCACTGCCCGGCAGAGATTCCAGCCTCGTCAGAGCCTCGAATCGCTCCATCGTCGTCAACGCCGCAATATAACGCGAAAGCCCGGCAACAACCGGGCTCGCATTTTTACTAATTTCAAAAACTGCTTGTGCTATCACAAAACATCCTTGTCAAATTATCTTATCAAATTCGTTAATTCCTTAAGAATGTCGTTGGCGACCGTAATTGTTCGGGCGTTGGCCTGATAGCCATTTTGCGCCTGAATCAAATTAACAAATTCGCTGGCGACATCCGCGTTTGATTTTTCAAGAGAACTGCCGTGCAGCGAGCCGGCGCCGCCGGTCAATGCCTGTGTCGCGACAGCTTCGCCGGAGTTCGCCGATGGCGTATAATATCCGCCGCCTGCGCTTTCAAGACCCGCCGCGTTTTGGAAAAGTGCTATCTGTACAGTAGCGATTTGCTTTTTTATGCCGTTCGAAAACGCGCCGATTACAATACCTTCGTTATTGACCGAAACGCTCGAAAGCCTGCCTGCCTCATAACCGTCCTGCTCTCTGGCGACAGCAGTCGAGTTGCCCGCGAATTGAGTCAATCCGTCAAGCTGCCCTGCCGTGCCAAGAGAAAGGTCTATCGTCTGCGGATTAGCAGTGTCGTGCGCGAATGTAACCACAAATTCGGCATCATCGCCGATTGTCGAATTCAATCCTGAATATGAACCGTCCGCAGCGTCAAACTCGATACCCTCAACTCTCCTGTCCGCCATAGATATGCCGTTCACATTGCCGCTTACGCTGGTCAAAACCAAATCCCACGTATTGGCCGTATCAGTTCTTACAAACGCACCGGCCAAAACGTGCGAACCGCCCTGCGAATCGTACATTGTTATGTTCACGCTTTTTACTTCCTCGCCGCCGACCGTAGAAACCTCAAAATAACCGGGCGTTTCAAGAGCTCCTGTGCCGCTGTATGTGAAATTCAGGTCTGATTTGCTGTACCCGCTTTCATCATCGGTAATTTTTATTTTACCGTTGACCAACGAAGCCGTCGCGTTGCCGTCGAGCGCGGTATTTATCTGGTCAACAAGGTCGCCGACCGTCGTAGTACTGCTAACCGCAAGCGTAAGACCCGTTGTATATGCCGTGCCATCGGGGTCGATTCCCGAAATAGTTATCGTACCTGCGGGAGTAGCCGTGCCGGACCACTGTTCAAGACTCACTAACGTGCTGCTTGATGTCGCAGCCGTGCCGCCGGTTGTCGTGTACTGAAGATTTGATATTAGCACATTAGTATTCGGAGTAGCCAGCACCGAGTCCGAACTCAAATTGCCGGACACCGTAACTGATTCTGTCGCTTTCGCTGCCATTGCCACATCATAAGGAACTTTTATATTGTTATCGCCCGCAATCTGAAATCCGTCGCTTTCGCCGACAGAACCGATTCTCTGAACCAAAAAGCCGGTTGACGGGTCCACAAGATTCGAGTTAGCGTCAACCGCGAATGCCCCTGCGCGGGTATAAACAGCCTGGCCGCCATCGCTAAGAACAAAATAGCCTTCGCCTTCTATCGCAAGGTCGAGAGGATTGCCCGTGCTTTCAATATTTCCCTGATTCATATTCGGAGAAATGCCCGAAATCCCTACGCCGCTGCCAAGCTGCTGCGGATTCGTACCGCCCATAGTGGCCGTCGGCTGCGATGCCTTCTTTACCGTCTCGCTAAGCAGCTCGGAGAACGTGATTCTGCTCGACTTATAAGCCGTTGTATTTACATTCGCAAGATTATTACCAGCAACGTCGAGCATCTTTTGATGCGCCTGGAGGCCTGATACGCCGGCAGCTAATGCACCCATTTTTAAACTCCTTTAATATCTTTTCAGATTTATTTGATTGTTACAATATCATCAAGCGACAAAGCGATATCATTTACATTCAAAATCACTTTGCCGTCGCTATTCGTGCCAACCTCTTTAACCACTCCTTCAGCCGCCCCGGAACTGCCGTCAGCCTGTGTCGCGTAATACGAAACTGTCTTGCCTATTAGTGAAGAGGCATAACTTTTTTGTGTCGCGTCAAGAACGGATGAAAAACTGTTATTCATACCCTCAAGCTGCTGGAGCTGTGAATACTGCGCAAGCTGCATAGCCATCTGGTCGTTGTCCATCGGCTCAAGTGGATTCTGATTTTGCAGTTGCGCAACAAGCAGAGTCATATAGTCCATCTGAAGACTTGATGCGCTTGTCGCACTGCTCGTTGTTGTACTCATAATTACTTTCCTTTCGATAATCGCCTCTTACGAATAGCAACCCCCGTGCCAAAGCCGTCAAACACCCAAAATAACTCTTAAATTAGCTAATAACTGATAACCGATAACTGTGCACTGATAACTTTATGGAAAAATTCTCCGCTCCCAACCGGCAATTTTTTCCGAACAGATGAAATCAGAACCCAAGCGAACCTGTCGCGGCGTAGCGCAGCGAAGACGGAAGCGATGGGTGTAATCAGAGCCGCGACAGTTATGGAGCGGTCATTTTTCGTGTTTAGCCCTGCCATCTTGTATGGCAGGGTCAGTTTTGTAGGGTGGGCTTTCCTGTCCTCCGTAGCTTTAGCGAAGGAGGAAGCCCACGCTGTTTTTATTCAGCCCCCAATTCTACTGGGGGTTCATTATTCTGTCATTCTCGCGTCCTCTTGTCATTCCCGCGACCTGTCACGACAAAGCGAAGACGGAAGGCGGGAATCCATATTTCTCAAATTTTTAATCTGCGATTTCAAGCCGGTAGGGTGGACAGATTTTCTGTCCACGCCGTTTATTTGAAAATCTCATCGGCGGTCGCTTAGCCCTGCCATCTTGTATGGCAGGGTCAGTTTTGTAGGGTGGGCTTTCCTGTCCTCCGTAGCTTTAGCGAAGGAGGAAGCCCACGCTGTTTTTATTCAGCCCCCAATTCTACTGGGGGTTCATTATTCTGTCATTCTCGCGTCCTCTTGTCATTCCCGCGACCTGTCACGGCGAAGCGAAGACGGAAGGCGGGAATCCATATTTCTCAAATTTTTAATCTGCGATTTCAAGTTCCGTTTATCAGCCCTGAAAGGGCATAATATATCAGCCCAGGGAAACGCCCTGGGAAAAAAAACAGAAAAAATCCTAAGCCCTGAAAGGGCGTAATACTCACTCTCGATTGTCGATTCTCTTTTCGCGGTTAGCCCTGCCAACACTTTGGCAGGGTCGTCATCTCGAGCGCAACCGAGGAATCTGTTTAAACTCTCATCGCCGCAGGCAATTCCAAAAACTATCGACTCCCAACTAACAACCAACAACTATTTTCTTTTTCTTCTCAAAACCAATCCGCCCAAGCCTAAAAGTAAAAACGTCGCCGGTTCGGGGATAGTGTAGAGAAAACCGTGGATACTGCCGGAAGCGTCAGTGTAAGATCCAACAAGATTGTTCCCATCGATGCCGCATATCTTTGTACCACTCATCCCGGGATAGTTGAGAGCAGTCCAGCTTGTTCCATCATAAAGAAAGCCACGAGTTTTACCAGAGCCAGTGTATGAACCAACAAGATTGTTACCGCTGATGCCATATATTATTGTTTCATTTGCCCCAGGATAGTTGAGGGCAGTCAAGCTTGTCCCATCATATATAAAGCCATGGTTATGGTAAGAAGCGTCTTGATAGCTCCCAACAAGATTACTCCCATCGATGCCATAAGCTATTGTGGCGCTCGCCCCTGACATGTCGATGGTAGTCCAGCCTGTTCCATCATAAAGAAAGCCATGGGTATTATTAGAAGTGTCTTTGTAACTCCCAACAAGATTGCCTCCGTCAATGCCGCGTATATATGTGTAGTTTGACCCCGGCATATCGAGAGTAGCCCAGCTTGTTCCATTATAAAGAAAACCATGGCTATAATAATTTTCAGCGTCAGTGTAGTACCCAGCAAGATTACTTCCATCAATGCCGTCTATTATAGTCGAAACCGCCCCTGGCTTGTTGATGGTTGTCCAGCTTGTACTATTATAAAGAAAGTTCCGTATGCCGCCAGACGTGCTAATATAGACCCCGCTAAGATTACTCCCATCAATGTCGTAGATATATGTGCTGGTTGCCCCTGGATAGTTAAATGTGGTCCAAGTGCCTGCTCTTGCGTAACTCACACCCAACAGCATGCCCACAACAACACTTACTGCTATCAATATTTTCATTTTTTCTCCCTTTCAAAAAATTGTTAATTTTTTTATTTTCTTTGTGTCTTTTATCCCGTCAATCCTGCCCGCTGCGACGCGCGCATCGCGGCGAGTTATCCTGTCTGAATAAGTCCCGCCGACCCTTCATCATCAGAGCCCCGACAGTAATGGAGGGGTAATCTGTTTTTGGTTTAGCCCCCAGACCGGAGTTTACCCTCGCGAAGGCGGGGGCTGGGGGTTCGCCGTCATTCCGAGCGCAGTCGAGGAATCTGTTTAAACTCTCATCGCCGCAGGCGATTCCAAGAACTATCGACTGCCAACTAACAACTATCAATTATTTTTTCTTCTTTATTCTTCATTAGCCCCCATTGTAATCGCTTCGAGTTATATACATCGCCTTGACTTTATAATTCAGAAAGAAAAAACGCACATGCTGGTCGGAACGATGATAATAACAATAACCCTTCATGCCTTTAACGTCCTTATAAAGCACTCCATCTGCCCATCCTATTTCCTGACCCTCGACTATTTCAGTCGGCTGACCTATCACATCGAGAACATCCTCAAGCGAAGAGCCTACTTTAATTTTATCCTGAAAAACATAACCTGCCGCCGGAGACTCAAATCTCAACTCAACAATAGAATCCCCTTTCATAAAGAGATGAACGTCATCAGGGTATTTGATACAATAGCGGTCTGTGGGGATTTTAGCTCTGTCAATAATTTTATCGCCCCAGATATATTCTATCGGCTCGCCGAAAGTTTTTCTAACTTCATTGAGATTTGCGGTATCAATATTCAGACCATTCGCCTTTTTAATAAAATCCCTGCGAAATTCTGCCTGCGTAATCGGCCTGATTTTATTTATAAACAGATAGGACGATAAAAGTATAGCCACTGAAACAACAGCGATTACCAGAATAATCAATGGCACAAACTTTTTGGAAGTGTCCGCCGGTTGTTGATGATTGCTCGGCGGGGATTTTCTCAACGCATCAAGTAACTGCTTGAATTCATCTTCTGTTATTTTGCCGTCTCTGCGAAGATTCAAAAGTTCCTGTTCCGAAGACACGTTTTCCATCAACTAATCTCCTGCAAGTTTTTCCAGCATCTCTTTCGCTTCTGAAACTGTGATTTCATTGTCCGACAATTTTTTTAGAATAGTCTTTTTCTGTGCATCCATTTTTGCCAATTCTTTGTAGCTGGCAATTAACTTATCTAATCTGGAGCGTATCGCTGCATATCCAAGGGAACTATTCTGCTCCAGAGTTTTTATGCTGAAGTCTGCTAAAAGGTATTGCTCCAAAAACTCCAGGTCTTCCGGGCAAAGTCTGTCAAATGGAGTTTGGCGAAAATGACCTTCAATTTTTATCTGGCACGCCGGGCAGGACATCGCAGCCGTCAACATTGGCAAATTACAGCACGGACACAATGGCGATAAAGGTTTTTGCTTCATAATACCAATAATAATAGGCAATCTTCTGCAAAAGTCAATAAAAATTTGGATAAAAACGAAAAATTTGTAATTTTATTAGAAAAACCCCAGAAATCAGCGTCTAAAAAAATAAAATCTCATCGGCGTAGCCGATTCCACCTACTGCCTACTGGCTACTTTCTACCCCCCCCCCTAAACCCTACCCACTATACCCTCTTTTCAAAACTTGTCAAAAACCACTCAAAATTGCTCAAAAACAACAAAAAATCCGTGAAAATCTGCGAAATCTGCGTCAAAACTTTCAATTTTTTGAAGAAATTTGGCAAAATTTTCAATTTACTTGCGCGTTTGGCTGAAAAAAACTTGCGCTTTTGCCATAAGTCCTTTATTTTCGAGCCGCGCGCAAGTTTTACACCTCATTTCCAGCCTGAATTTCGTGTCCACAATTATTCTAAAACACACCGGCAAAGCCGATTCGCTGACCCAAAAATAACAATTAAACTCAAAACTTTCCCTGCTCTCTGTTCCCATAACGCTACATTGCCGATAATATATAACTTTCAAGGCCATCGAACCAACTTATTATGGAACTGTCCCATAATAAATTAAAGACATCATAAACTTTGTGCCGACAATAGATTTACGTTTATTACTTTCTGCAAAATGTTCTTTTAAAAATGTAAAGAAAACTATTGACAGCAGCGACCGATAAAAAGCCCTCGCAAAAAGTATTACTCATAGGCAGAGACGCGAAAATACAAAATTCGGTACAGGGATTGGCATCAGAGATTTTTGTCGCGGATGATTTGAACGAAGCAAAAAGTATCCTCGACAACATAGATGTTGACTTTGTATTGATTGAAAGTATTTTCTGCCCGGCAGCTATTAAAGAATTTTTTAGCTCCACCTCGCTTGGCAAAAAGAGCATTATTATCGGAGCAAAAAACAATAACAAAGCCTCCGAAACCGATTACCTCAACATTGGAGCAGCCGATTATCTGGCGGACGGCGAGAACCGTGCCAGCCTTTCAGACATCATCGCAAATTTAAACGCCCGGACATATCTGACACATTCAGCGAATTACAACGACAGTGGTTTTTTTCTGAACGACTTCGCGGCCTCAATACCAATCGCCGGCAAAAGCGCATCAATCGGCCAAACCCTGAAAATGCTCGAGCTTGTCGGCACGAGCAACTGCAATCCGGTGCTTATAATAGGCCAAACAGGCACAGGCAAGGAATCCGCCGCAAAGGCCGTCCACTGCATTCGCCATCCCAATAAACCTTTCGTCGCAGTCAACTGTGCCGCTCTCACCGCTAACCTTCTCGAAAGCGAACTGTTCGGCCACGTCAAAGGCGCTTTCACCAGCGCGGATAAGGAAAAAACCGGACTTCTCGAACTGGCAGGCGAAGGAACGCTTTTCCTCGATGAAATAAGCGAAATTCCGCTCGAACTCCAGGCCAAACTTCTGCGTGTTCTCCAGGAAAAAACATTCCGCAAAGTCGGCGGCCTAAACGACACAAAATGCGATGCAACGATTATCGCATCAAGCAATCGCAATCTCAAAATTGAAGTCGCGGAAAAACGTTTCCGGGCAGACCTCTACTATCGGCTGAACATTTGTCCCATCGTACTTGCCCCGCTGAATTCTGAAAAACGCAGACAGGATATTCCGCTGCTTGCCGAGTATTTCCTCTCAACAACAACAATTTATCCCGAAAAAAACAAAAAAATCAAAGGCTTTACCCCTCTGGCGATACAGGCTCTTATGCAATACAACTGGCCGGGAAATATCAGGGAACTTAAAAATGTCGTCGAACGGGCAGTCCTGCTCGAAGCGGGCTGGAAAATCGGTATGGACAGCATAATAATCGACCCGACCGAGCAGATTGACCCTGCCGAGTTTGCCAAAGACAGTCCCAGCGATAAGCTGAAAGATTTCTCTCTGCTCGCCGCTGAAAAGGAACTTATAAAACGCGCACTTGCGCAAACGAACGGTCAGAAAAGTCGAGCCGCCGCCCTCCTCGGCATCACCCGCGCAACGCTTTACGCCAAACTCAAGCAGTACGATATTGAAGATGATTCCGCCAATTCGCCCTGCGAACAAAACGCCGAAGAACTCCTATCCGCCTAACCCACAAAATGCCTGTTCACGACAAGACACTGCATTGCCTTACAAGGCAACCGGTTCAGTCGCTAAAGTACTCATATCACGCCCTTTTAATTCCACATAACACAGCACAAAACCTATCCCGATTTTCGTGCCTGCCTGTGTTTAGCGTTTATCAGGCCGTCAATCGACAAATCCTCATCTAACAGCGGCCAGTGAATCCCGTATCCAGATGGTGTAATTTCATACTTTTCTCTCTTTACAGATGATGCCCCGGCAAGCCTTTCAGAAATACTTGCCAGCAGAAATTTATATTCCCTGCCATCAACCTTTAACAACATACAGCCCTCTGCAAAGGTAATTTTTTGGATTTTATGATGTTTTTTCATCACTTCGCCCTTCTTTGAAATTTATTCCATTCACGCTCGATAAATTCAAAATACTCAAAAATGATTTTCTTTACATCCCGCTTATCCTTGCTATTCATATTATAGCTGTATGCCTCCTCAAGAGCAAAATTAGCTATATCAAGCCAGTATTTACATTCCTTTTCAGCTTTCTGGCAATGGATATGAATCGGCTCATTCTTTTCGTTCGCGTAAAAGAAAAATCTCCATCCCATAATCAATAAAAGAGTCGGCATAAAACCTGTTCTCCATAATAAAAAGAAAGCTCACTTCTTGTTTATCAGGGAATCATCCGTGGACACCAGTGTAAATCCCGTGTTAATCCGTGTCAAACCAAAAAATGCGCAAAAGGAAAGCCCAAAGGGGGAAAACCCCTTTGGGCTTAAAAAATCCTGGCAATAACCTACTCTCGCCCCGAAGGACTACCATCGGCCCGACAGTCTTAGCTTCTGAGTTCGGAATGGGATCAGGCGTTTCCCTGCCGGTAAGGTCACCAGGAAACTCGTTAAACAGGCAAGGCCTGTTCATAATTTAAAATTCAAAGTTTAAAAATCAAAATTATGGAAGTCGTCCGCCTTCGGCGGACTCCACAGTTTTTAATTTTCAATTTTAAGTTTTAAACTTAAAAAATATAGTGTAGCTGCAATTATATTCTAAAATGCGTCAATTACTACTAAAAATTTACCATTGGTATCAACAATTGATTGATATGGCCAAGTGGTCGAGCGTTAGTACTGGTTAGCTGAGTGATTTTCGTCACTTACACATCCAGCCTATCAACCTCATAGTCTTTAAGGGCTCTTCATTCCGACGAATCGGAAACGGAATCTTAGTCTTGGGAGGGGCTTCCCGCTTAGATGCTTTCAGCGGTTATCCTTTCCCGACATAGCTACCCGGCTATGCCGCTAGCGCGACAACCGGTACACCAGAGGTCAGTACTTCTCAGTCCTCTCGTACTAGAGAAATATTCCCTTCAAGATTCCTACACCCACAGCAGATAGGGACCGACCTGGCTCACGCCGGTCTGAACCCAGCTCGCGTACCACTTTAATCGGCGAACAGCCGAACCCTTGGGACCACCTTCAGCCCCAGGATGTGATGAGCCGACATCGAGGTGCCAAACCGCACCGCCGCTATGGACGCTCGGGTGCGATCAGCCTGTTATCCCCAGAGTACCTTTTGTCTGATGAGCGATGGCCCTTCCATTCGGAACCACCGGATCACTAAGTCCTGCTTTCGCATCTGCTTGACATATCCGTCTCGCAGTTAAGCACCCTTATACCTTTGCGCTCTATGCACGATTGCCAACCGTGCTGAGGGTACCTTTGAACTTCTCCGTTACACTTTGGGAGAAGACCGCCCCAGTCAAACTGCCCACCTAACACTGTCCTATGTCCGGATTCACGGAACACAGTTAGACGACTAACATAGCCAGGGTGGTATTTCAACGTTGGCTCCCCGCTGCCCGAAAACAGCGGATCAAAGCCTCCCACCTATCCTACGCAGTCTATGACAGGCATCAATATCAGGATACAGTAAAGGTTCATGGGGTCTTTCCGTCTTGCTGCGGGTACGTGGTATCTTCGCCACAACTACAATTTCACCGAGTCTGTCCTTGAGACACTGCTCCAGTCGTTACGCGGTTCATGCACGTCGGAACTTACCCGACAAGGAACTTCGCTACCTTAGGACCGTCATAGTTACGGCCGCCGTTTACCGGGGCTTCGGTCGCCAGCTTCTCAGGGTTACCCCCAATGACCGCCTTCCTTAACCTTCCGGCACCGAGCACGCGTCATTCTGTATACATCCACTTTACGTGTTAGCACAGAACTGTGTTTTTGATAAACAGTCGCCAGAGCCACTTCACTGCGCCCTCATCATCTATCTATTGCTAAATAGACATGTAGGGACCCCTTATTGCGAACGTACGGGGTCAAATTGCCTAGTTCCTTAAGGACAGTTATCTCGAGCGCCTTAGGATATTCTCCTTACCTACCTGTGTCAGTTTTAGTACGGATAGTTCAGCTTCGTCCTACGACAGCTATTTCTTGGCACTCTACAAACATACTTCGGCATCGAAAAACGGCCTCGACCTTGCGGTACCCGCACGACTAATCACGGGATATGCGTATTAAAATGCGTCACTGTTTTCGTCCACTGAACTAGTGCAGGAATATTAACCTGCTGTCCATCGTCTACGCCTTTCAGCCTGGACTAAGGGTCCGACTAACCCTGGGCGGATCTACCTTCCCCAGGAAACCTTAGGTTTACGGCGAACAGGATTCTCACCTGTTTTATCGTTACTCATGCCGGCATAATCACTAACAAACGCTCCACGATTCGTTACCGTATCGCTTCGACGCTGATTGTTACGCTCTCCTACCACTTATTAGACTATCCGAAGATAGTATATTAAATCCGCAGCTTCGGTTCTATGCTTATTCCCGATCATTGTCGGCACCAGACTGCTCGGTCAGTAAGCTATTACGCACTTTTTAAATGATGGCTGCTTCTAAGCCAACATCCTGACTGTCACAGCAGTTTGACTTCCTTAAGAACTTAGCATAGATTCGGGACCTTAGCTGGCGGTCTGGGTTGCTTCCCTTTTGACCACGAATGTTATCACCCGCAGACTGACTGCCAAGCTTAATTTTACGGTATTCGGAGTTTGGTTGGGGAAAGTAGGCGGGTAGCCCCTTGTCCCCATTCAGTAGCTCTACCCCCGTAAAGAAACGCTCAACGCTAGCCCAAAAGCTATTTCGGAGAGAACGAGATATCTCCACGTTTGATTAGACTTTTACTCCTCCGCACAGCTCATCCCATAACTTTTCAACGTTAATGAGTTCGGTCCTCCAGAGACTTTTACATCCCCTTCAACCTGGCCATGCGTAGATCACGTGGTTTCGCGTCTACCCCTTACGACTTACGCCCTATTCAGACTCGCTTTCGCTTCGGCTGCGCACCTGAAGTGCTTAACCTTGCCGTAAAAGGTAACTCGCCGGCTCATTATGCAAAAGGCACGCAGTCAGGCATTGTTACTCCGAAGAGTAACCATAGCCCTCCTACAGCTTTGTAAGTGTATGGTTTCAGGTACTTTTAACTCCCCTAATAGGGGTACTTTTCATCTTTCGCTCGCGCTACTATTTCACTATCGGTCATCGAGTAGTACTTAGCCTTGGAGAATGGGCTCCCCTGCTTCGCACGGAGTTTCACGAGATCCGTGCTACTCTGGAGCATCGGCAGTAACGGAGGACATTCACTTTTGCATACGGGACTTTCACCCTCTCTGGTCCAGCTTTCCAGCTGATTCCGCTTGTGATGTCTTTGTAACTCCTTACCGATGTCCGCAACCCCGACCCGAAGGTCGGTTTGGGCTTGTCCGCTTTCGCTCGCCGCTACTGACGGAGTCTCTATTTGATTTCCTTTCCTACAGGTACTTAGATGTTTCAGTTCCCTGCGTTGGCTTCAACCGGCCTATACATTCAGCCGGTGATAACTTCGTATAAACAAAGTTCGGTTTCCCTATTCGGAAATTCCGGGATTAACGGTTGTTTGACACCTGCCCCGGACTTATCGCAGTCTACCACGTCCTTCATCGCCTCTCGATGCCTAGACATCCTCCATACACCCTTAGTAACTTGACCATATCAATCAGAGATTGATACCGTCTGATAAATTAGTTAGTTTAGATAGGTATTTGACACTTAGAGATGTCACTGTAATTGTTGTGTTATGAGAACACAACGTACACCTTTTTAATATAATGAGACAACTACACTATTTACTTTTCAAAGAACATATTATAAGCAACCAGCCTTCCGGCCGGACAACTTCAATTCGAATGGAGATGACAGGGATCGAACCTGCAACCTCCGGCTTGCAAAGCCGGCGCTCTCCCAGTTGAGCTACATCCCCAAAAACCCGCTAAAGAATCTCAAATTTGAACTTTCAAATCTCAAATCCCTAACTGGGCCCGGGAAGATTCGAACTTCCGACCTTGCGCTTATCAGGCGCACGCTCTAACCAACTGAGCTACGAGCCCTTGTTATACAACAAAGCCGCTTACCCAGTAGGCTCGAAAGTTTATTCAGCCATAACCGCGGGCTCAACTTATCAATCCTGACCATTTCAAAGAGCAAACAAAAATGCCGCCTTTTCTTACTGCCGGCGACATTTATTATAGACGGGAGATAGTACTTACTTCGCTTTACGCCGTCAAGTACAAAAAACAAGAATTTTAAAAATTTCTTGCAATTTTACTCCAATTTCCTTCCACACCCTGTTAAATACGTTCCGAACACATTAGCTCGTCCGTAGTTCAGCAAGTCTAAAGATATTTTGGAAAGTGTCAAGCAAAAAAAACAACGATACTAAAAAGTCGTTATTCATCTGTAAAAAGGCATTATTTATCAGCGAAAAGGCATAATCCGCCCTCTTTAAAGCTGTGGCGGACTTGCGGATTTTCGGCTAAATGCGCAAGTAAATTGCAAATTTTGTAAAATTTCTTCAAAAAATTGAAAGTTTTGACGCAGATTTCGCAGATTTTCGCAGATTTTTTGTTGTTTTTGAGGAGTTTTGATACGATTTTAGCAAGTTTTGAAGAGGACATAGGGGGTAGAGATTAAAAAAAACCACCGCCCAGCGAGCAATTCCCGATAGACGGCGGATACATTTTTTTCGTCAGCCGATAAATTCGTTTCCGACTTTGCGGGCGCGAGCGGGCTTATCAAGATTTATGCCAAGAGCGATGCCAACCTCTACGAGTATATTCCAGCCTGCGGCGAGATAAACATAGTTCTGCAATTCGCCAATGTCCGGCACTTTGATAGTCGGGAAAATCGTATCCTCATCGCAGATGGCGAAAACTTTCATACCAACGCCATCGGCAAGAGTCTGCTTGATTTTTTCAAGTTCGCTTTTGAACGGATCAATCAGAATAACAACGTCATCGGGATTCATAACCTCTTCAATGCCGTGGACCGCGTAAGTGCCTTCGAGATAGTCGCTCTTTTTACGTGTGATTTCGTTTGTCTTGAGCGTGAGTTCCTCGGCAACCCCGTCGTTTTTGCCGGCGAAATAAATCGTTCCCGCTTTGGCGATGCTGTCGATAATTTTTTTATCAATAGGCATCGTCAGAGCCTTTTCAAAGGCATCTGCCAGGGCGGGGAGTTTTTTGCTCAAATCAATTCCCTGCACGGCGGCAAGCAGGAACTGATAAAACAAGGCCTGCTCGGCAACGGATTTTGTGGCGGCGACGGCATCTTCTTTGCCGCAGCTTAATATAAACGACTGATTAGTGAGCGATTCGAGTTTTGTTTTGGGATTGGCAATCAGGCCGAACAGGTTTTTATGATTTACCGTTTTTAATCTGTCGAACAGCCGAATGATTTCTTTTGTCTGGCCGCTGTTTGATGCGCCGAAGACAACATAGTCTTTCAAATCATAACAGCACGACTGCAGGCCGCCGTCGGTGGCGAGATTCAAGTCCAGACCCGCCCTTTTGGCGGAGTACATAGCGTTTTTAGCGGGGAAGATTCTGCTTGAGCCTTCGCCGGAGAAGAAAAGTTTTTTGGTTTTCTTTATCGCGGCGACCGCGCTGTCGGCGTTTTTGAGACTGAAGTTCCGCAAAATGCCCGGCGTCTGCATCATTTCACGGACAAGAGCAAACTGTTTTTTTTCGGCGTTCATTTTTGTATCCTTTGTTTAAATAACAAAATAGCCACAGAGAACACAGAGGACACAGAGAAAAATAGATGTCAGACTTCAGAAGTCAGAAATCAACTTAAATCTGATGTCTGAAGTCTGATTTCTGAAATCTTTTTCAGTGAAATCAGTGTAATCTGCGATTAAAAACTTTTTAACGATTTCAGATTAAATTTTTTCGCTTCTAATTTTACATATTCGGGCAAGTCGCCGACTAACGGCCTTATATAATCGAGAAAAGCGTTTGTAACATAAAAGCCATTTTTGCTTATGAATTTATCAGGCATAGGCTTTGCCTTTACGGCGACTTCCGTAAGGGCAACCGAGCCTGTGAAACATTTATACTCTTTGCCCTTTTGCCTTTCAAGCGTAATCATAAGGCCTGTTTTTCCGGCGGCTGCGAGTCTTACCGCCGCACTGCCGGCCATAAAGGCCTCATCGATGTCGAGTTTTACCGCGCGGTCTGCGGCGGACATCGGGAGCGATTCGGTAATCTGAAATTCGCCTCTAAAGCCAAATTCATCAGCTATCATTCTGTGGAGAGCCATTGCTGCGCTTGTGCCGCCCATCGCGCCGAATTCGATGTTGCTGAATTTGTCTTTTGTCTGCGAGGCTGAAACGGGCGTTTTGTCGGCGTAAGCGATTCCTTCGCCGCAGACGATGGAAACAAAGCCGAAATTGTCGTAAGTTTTTTTGACTTCGGCGAGGAATTTTTCTTTATTGAAGGCTCTTTCCGGCAGACAGAGAATATGCGGAGCGTCTGACGAGTGTTTTTTGGCGATTGCGCTTGCGGCGGGCAGCCAGCCGGCTTCTCTGCCGATTGACTGATAGACGACAAACTGGTCAACCTTTCGCATATCGCGGGCAAGAACGCCTGCCTGCATAACGGACAGCGCGGTAAATCGAGCCGCGCTGGGATAGCCGGGCGTGTGGTCTGTGCCGAACAGGTCGTTGTCAACGGTTTTTGGAACGCCGATACCGATTAGTTCGTATTTGTTCCGGGCGGCGAATTTTTCGAGCCTGCAGATTGTATCCATCGTGTCGTTTCCGCCGGTGAGAAATACATAGCGAATGTCGTATTTTTTCAGCGTGTCGAGGACTTTGGGCAGGTCGCAGTCTTTGAGTTTATATCTGCACGAGCCGAGCGAGCTTGAAGGCGTTGTTTTGAGGCCTTTGATTGTGGCCTGCGATTCTGCGCCGAGATTGATGATGTTCTCGGCCATAAAACCCTCAATGCCGAATCGCATACCGAGAACGTTTTTGATGCCGGTAAAATTTTTTGCAGCGGTGATTATTCCCGCCAGAGAAGAATTAATTACCGAAGTCGGCCCGCCCGACTGACCTAAAATCGCATTGCCTTTCAACATTATTTTATAATCTCCTAATTATCAGCCGCAGAGTTTGTTTTTTAAGCCACAGAGAACACAGAGTTCACAGAGGTATAATGACAAAAAAGGCCGCTCTGTGGATGAGCAAAAGTTTTTGCTCTAAAGCAGCCTTTTAAATTTGACTTTATATCGCAATACTAACAGCCCATAAAAAAAGTGTCAAACAATATTTTTTTGATTTAAAGTAATACTTTAGGGCATCTCTAAAAATTGACCATCAAATATAATAAACTTTGTTTTTGACCGCTCCATTACTGTCGCGGCTCTGATTTTTACATCCCCGCTTTCGCGGGGACAAGCTTTTAGAGATTGCCTTTAGCCGAATGTAGACAAAAAACCGCGTGGGCTAAAGCCCACCCTACAAACTGGATTCCCGCCTGCGTGGGAATGACAAAATGAATGTCAAACTCTAATCCCGATTTGGAATGGTCTGCGAGCTGATTTTGCCGTGCCATATCAAATCGGCATCTTTCAAACCTTCGCACTGCTGCTTTGAAGGCGGCTGATAGACGAGCCGAAATTGCAGCCACGCAGCAAAATTGTATTTATTCATAGCAACCGGCTCTTGATTATTGACAGATATTAACCAATAAGGGTCGCTGAAATCTATTGCGAACTCATAACTGCAATCCGGATCCAGCATACGGACATTTTTGTCTTCGGGCAGAGCCGCAGATGCATTTTCATTCACCCATCGCCAGTTTTTATGTTCCTGTCCGCCAGACCACCACCAGCGAGGCTCGTCAGGTTCAACTTTCAACGAACCATTGTTCGGCAGGACGACAATAGCAACTGGTTTTTCAGAGATATTGGTCAATACAATTTTTGCGCTCTGGGGCATATTATCGTCGAGCTTCAAATCGGTAAGATTTATTGAAATCGGCGTCCAACGATGATTTTTAATTACGGCAGTGCCGTCAGAGCCTAACGCAATCTGCATTTCCAGCGAGGCGCGATTGCCGTCCACGTTTCGCTTCTCTAAATCTTTGCCCGCCCCCTGCTGCATAAAATACGCCTCGATGCCGTATCTTACGAAAAGAAAATTGCCGAACCGCTCTACCCTGCCGCGAATAAACAATTTGCCTTTTTCGGGTTTTTTATCGGTTACATACACAACTTCTGCGACATTATCGTCGTTGACTTCGAGAACAGCATAGACTTTTTTATCTTTGTTTTTGTGACTGTCAGAAACAGAGAGCAACTTAAGGCCGTCCTGCATTTTTTCGCGTTCGATATTCGATATTTCATACTGCAGGCGGACATAATCGCCTCTAAATAAATCGCGTGGGTCAACCGGCACTGTTCGCAGATATATCGTTTTGCCTGTGCGCAGGACATTTTCTCTCTGGCCGGCCATATAGGCAAGCAAAATAACCTGCAAAATAACGACAAAAATTATCAGCAGCTTTCGCATTTATTCTCCCGCAGGGCTTTTTTCTTCTTTGATTTGATATAGAAAAAACCCTGACTGAAAATCAAAACGCCGACAATAACAAAAACAGTTCCCCGAACGGCCAAGCTTTCAAAAAAGTCAAAGAACCTCGCGACAACCAGCGCAGCCAGCAGCAGCGAGCCGACAATCACCTGGTTTAACTTCACATCTATACAGCCTTTGGCCATCATCATTAAACAATGAACCAAAAAGAGCAGATTAAATACTCCAATCACCGGCCAATCGAAACACCTTGTAATGCTGAAAGAATAACTGCACAGGAAAATCAGCAGAACCGGCATCAAAAGCAAATCGTGCGAATAATATTTTACAAGCGTTTTTTTGAATATCTCCCTGATAACTCCAAGCCAAAGAACTATGGAAAGCGCAAAAGGAGTGAGCCAGTAAAATACAGCGTCTATCTTTAAAGGCAGCGGATGCTCTAAAATTTCACGGCTTATATCGTCGAAGGACAGAATAAAAAGCATAAGCAGATAGCCCGCTATGCCGATGAAACAATATACAGCAGAAAATTTTTCAAATTCATCAGATTTCTGATGAAGCAATCCGACGGCGGTATAAAAAATAAAGATACTTAGCAGAGAATGAAAGACAATCATCTCGCTGTGCTGCAATGTTATGGTCATAAAAAGAATCGAACAGGCCGCTGACAGAAGAATTACCGAAAGCAGAAACCATGACTGTTTTTTATAGGCAAGCGGCAGGAGCAGCAGCAAAAACAAAAATACATAAGGAACGGCAGTGCGAAATTCCGAGCCTTCCATAATCGCAAACAACCCGAAAAGTACCGCCGCAAGAGCAGCCTGTATTACAGATGGCATCGCCCAGGCCATCAAAAACGCGCCCAACCCCCAAAACAGAAAGGCGTTTGGGAAATGTTCTTCGATGTGATAAATCTGCGCGACGAGCCAAATGCCCGCCCCAAACAGCATTGTGCCAAGCAGGCAAAGCGATTCGCCAATGCCTCTAAACCGCTCGGTCAGGGTGAAAAGGCTTACGCCGGCCAGATACGCCAAAATCAGCGAACCGAATACGGTTGCCAGCTTGGCGAATTTGTCCATTTTATCCCAATTATACGCAAAAAGAAGGATAACGCCCAGGCCGATTATAACCGCGCCGAGACCGGAAAATATCAGCAATGCCCAGGAGCGTGAAGATTTTTGCGGAGGGTAAAGTTTGCCGATGGATTCGCCGCAGGCAGTGTCGATTATTCCCAAACGCACCCAATCCTGAATCTGATTGTGCAGCCAGCGAATTTTTTCGTTTTGACAGGCCATAAATCCAAAACCAATAAAATCTAAAGCACAAACACAATTGACTTCACAAGTGTATCAGCAAGGCAATCCTGTTGTCAAATATTTTATCTCGAAGGCATAACGCCGATGCCTTTGCCGATAACGCCGCTGGCTGCGCCTGTTTTAAGATTGTATTCTATTCCATCGACAAAAGCGCCGTTCAGCATACAGGGTACATCCTGTGAGCCGGAAACGGTGAGGAAATCGTCCTTCGCGTAATATGAAAGCTCTTTGCCGGCAAATTCCCATGTGTTCTGCTCGTTAAAAACAACTCCGCCGGTGGCGAAAAGCTGGTCGATTTGCGATTTGCCTTTTACAGGCTCGCTGTAGTCAATGTCAACCTGTCGAGTGTCGATTGTAATTTTTTTGCCGTACACTTTCTGGCGATTTTCGTCGAGCGTGAACGGCATATAGCCAACATGAATGCCGTTGGTTTTGTCGCTGACGGCTCGGACGTGCATCGAGTTTGTATCCCAGGTAAGATTGTCAAAGCCATCGACGATTGTATAGCAGGGTTTGCCCGCTGACGATTGCGAAGCAGCGTCCGATTTGGCCGGCTGCTCCTCCCTTGCGTATTCGATTTGGCCTTTGCCGGAAGCGATGATGTTCTCGGTAACTTTGTCGTAATCTATTTGTTTTGATTTAAGCCGAATGTGGCTCAACTTTTTTTCGCCGAGCGTTCTGGCCGATTCGAGCCGAACGCCTGGTCCGACGACGGTAATATGCGACACGTTGGCGGACATCGGAGTGGCGGACTGTGCTGTAGGCTGTTCATTTGTATCCGCTGCGGCCAAATCTACAATCAGCTTGTCGCCGAAGAATGTATTTTCCTCGTTATAAGCATCAGTCTGTTTGGCGAAAACGCCTTTGACGCTGCCATAAAAAATCGCCTGATTGTTTTTTGTCAGGAATTCTGCGCCTTTTTTGGAACTTATAATAAATGGTTTTTCGATATTGTTCGCATCGGCGGTTTTGGGATACGCGACAACTTCGACATCGTCATACGCTTTGGCTATTTCATTCGTGTAATCGTAGCTTACACGCCGACTTGACAGGATATTTCTTCTGCCGAGCATTTGACGCACATCGTCGGATAACTGCTCGAATTTTTTGAAATCGGCATACTTATAATTGTCGATTCGAGCGGAAGATTCGGGCTTTACGAGCATCGCGCCTTTGCATTTGACAATCGCAACGACCGGCCTGTTCTGAAATTCGGACATTATCCGCTTTTGCAGTTCGGCAGGGTCGGGCTGCGGAGGAATATTGGTATCAGCCTTGACAGCGGGTTGATTAGCGGACACGACGGGAGCGACGGTTTTTTCGGCCTGCGGCTGCGAATCAGAATCAGACTGCGAATCGGACAGCAAAAGATTTGTAATGGCAATCTCATCGGCCAGCACAACCTCGTCTCCATATTCTATTGTGGCCTGATTCTGGAAGAGGCACTTATAATTTTCGCCGGTCTTTTTGGCGGATTTGGGCTGCGGCGCGGCAGCTTGGGCATTGGCGGGCTGTGATTGCGCAGGTTGAGATTGCGCGGCCGACTGCGAAGGGGCAGCAGCGGCGGTTTCCTTTTTGGCGTTTTGCTCTTCGAGCTTTTTGGCCTTCTGAACGCTTGTGATGTTCAGATAATCGACTTGCATAATTTTGAGATATTCGAGCCGATTGGTAATGCTGTTATAAACGACTTCCAGCCCTTTGCCGACAAGATGAGCGTCGGCGGAGATAAAATTAACATCATTATCGGAAAAGAACATCGAACGGTCGGAATCGAACGTAACTTCGTTGAGATATATGAAACTATCCGACATACTGGCGACGGTTTCGGGCATAATGTGGATTATAACATTGTTTTTCAGCACGGCTGATTTCGGGGTTGGATCCGAACCTTCGACATTTTCGACCTCGATGATTCCGGTGTCGGAGGTAATATCGCAGCGCAGCTTGCCCTGAAAAACATTCATATACGGCTTGTCAAGTTCCCACAGGTCGCCGGTGGTGTGTATAACTTTTTCAAAACCCACGCTCCGCTTCAGCTTTCTGGTTTTGGCATCAACGGTATCGAAACGCGCCTGCCGAAGGCCTTTCAGTTTTGCCTGTCCGATTTGGCCGGCGTTGGCGTCGGCGAATATATTCGCGTCGTTGGCGTCGGATGCGACGTTAAGCGAGGTCAATTCAATTACGCCGGCATCGTTAGCTCCTCTGTAGAGCAAAAACGCCCCCAGAACAATGACAAACGAAACAAACCAGATTATAAATTTTCGTCCTAATATCATAGATTCCATTCCATTTTAAATCAAATATCGCCGCATCAGTTCGTCCCATTGGCCGGTGTTTTTGAGGATGTATTCGATAACTTCACGGACGGCGCCGTTTCCGCCGCTGCCTGATGTTATATAATGAGCGCAGCTTTTTAGTTCGTTAACTGCGTTTGCGACCGCGACACCGAAGCCCGCCCTTTTTACAAGAGGAATATCCATTACATCGTCGCCGATATAGGCTATATTTTTTGGTTCAAGTCCCGATTTGGCCAGCAGGTCATTAAACCCTTCGAGTTTGTTATCGCAGGGCTGATAAACAAAATTGATTTCAAGTTCCTTCGCTCTGGCCTGCGTTGCGCCGCTTTTTCTGCCGCTGATAATTGCGGTTTTGAAGCCCGCCCTGTGCCACATTCTGATTCCGTGGCCGTCGAGGAGATTGAAGTTTTTGAATTCCGTGCCGTCGGAGCCGATTAAAAGACCGCCGTCGGTTAGAACGCCGTCAACGTCCATCGCAAGAAGTTTAATTTCTTTCAAATCATTTTTTTTGATATTATTCATTTTTATCCAACTATCTTTATTGCGAATACATCCTGAACGTCAATCATACCGACAGGCTTATCATTATCATCGACAACGGGCAAATCGTCGATTCTGTGCTTGTGGAAAATCGCCATCGCCTCGGCGGCAAGTGCGCCGGCTCTGATTCTTTTGCAGTTTGCGGTCATCATATCCTTAACCGCAATATCAAACGCCTTTTCGCCGGCTGCCGCGATGTGCCTTCGCAAATCGGCATCCGTAACAATGCCGACTAATTTGCCGTCAGCGCCGACAATCATTACCGCTCCGTGTCTCTTGACACCGCTGTTTGCCGAGAGCATTTGCCGGACAGTGTCGGAGACTTTTGCAAGAGGCAGTTTTTCGTCGGCCTTGAGCATCATTGATTGTTCGACGGTAATCAATTTCGCGCCGAGCGAACCGGCGGGGTGAAATCGAGCGTAATCTTCAACGCCGAATTCCTTTGCTTTCATAACGACTAACGCCAGAGCGTCGCCGACCGCGAGCATACAGGTAG
Source organism: Planctomycetes bacterium GWC2_45_44 (assembly GCA_001824555.1). GTDB lineage: Bacteria > Planctomycetota > Phycisphaerae > Sedimentisphaerales > UBA12454 > GWC2-45-44. The sequence goes on along the minus strand of MHXU01000133.1, from coordinate 5,009 downwards.
TCGAAACGCTGGGCGCAACGCCGAGCGGACAAGCCTCCTCCAATTCGCCCATACAAAGAACAATGTCGCTGTATTTTGCCAGACGCGATTGCTTTTTGCCTGTGATGGCGATAATTTTAATTTCAAGCTGCTTGACGATATTCACCATTCGCAGAATTTCGTCCGTTTCGCCGCCGTAGCTCAAAGCAAGAACGACATCGCCCTGCCGCAGTCTGCCTAAATCGCCGTGAACGGCCTCGGCGGGATGCAAAAAATGGCTCGGCGTGCCTGTCGAAGCAAGCGTTGAGCTGATTTTTTGGCCGACGATACCGGCCTTGCCCATACCAGTTACAATAACCGAGCCTTTGCAGTCATAAATCAGCTCGGCGGCGGAATAAAAAACATCGTCAACGATGGCGCCCATTTTGGCAACGCCCGCCGCCTCGGATGTTATCACCTGTTTTGCGTAATTAAGGTCAATCTTCATTCTTTAATCATTCCATTGTTATAAAAAGGATAGCCACAGAGATATTATTTTATTTTTTATATTTTTACAATCGCTTCGCGTTCGTCAAAACATCAGAGCGAATAATTATATGCTTCTGCTCGTTTGCTTCAATTTTGGCCAGCGCAGCCCTGCGTTTGTTAAGCATAAAATCCGCGACGGCAGGCGGAACGGAAAGTTCGATTCGTCTGACATCGCTCTTTGCCGCGGCCATATTCAGCGTTCTCATAATTTCGATAGCGGCCGATTCGGGGCTTTTGACCATACCAGAACCCAGACAGTACGGGCATTTATGATAGGTACTCAACTGCAGCGAAGGCCTCATTCTCTGGCGAGTCATTTCTATTATGCCGAACGAGCTAATCTTGAGGATTCTGCTGCGCGCTTTGTCGCTGCCGAGAGCGGTTCGAAAAGCCTTTTCAACTTCCCTTCTGTTTTTGCTGTCGCGCATATCAATAAAATCGCAGATAATCAGCCCGCCCATATCGCGGAGTTTCAACTGGCGGGCAATTTCTTTTGCCGCTTCGACGTTAATTTTCAGCGCGGTCTGCTCGGCATTTTCGTGTTTTCTGTATTTGCCGCTGTTGACATCAATCGCAACTAAAGCCTCGGTCTGCTCTATGACAATCGAGCCGCCGCTTTTGAGTTCGACGCGCTTTAAGTTGATGCTCCTTAATTCGTCTTCCACTTTATACTTGTGGAAAAGCGGTATTTTGCCGTCGTAATACGAAACCCGTTTTTGCATTCGCGGCTGAATAATGGCAAGAAAATCGCTTACCTTTTTGGCAACCTGCTCGCTGTCGCAGATTATTTTGCTGACATCATTATTGAAAATATCTCTGATTACACGGATAACCAAATCCGACTCGCGATAAAGCTCCGATGGAGATGGAGCGGCATCCATTTTTTTCTCGATTGCGCTGAACAGCCTGCTGATATATTCCAAATCCTTCTGAACATCTTTTTTGGAGCAGCCTTCGCTTGCGGTTCGCATAATGAACCCTGCCTTGTCAGGCACTGCGACCTCATCGAGAATCGCACGCAGCCTTGCGCGTTCCTGCTCGTCTTCAATTTTCTGCGAAACGCCGAGGTCGTGCATCCAGGGCATCATAACGAGATATTTGCCCGGCAGCGACAAATATGTCGAAAGCGTCGGGCCTTTGGTGTTTATGCCCTCTTTGGTAACCTGAACGACTAAATCCTGTCCTTTTTTCAGGCATTGCTGAATCGGAGGCCTGTCCCGCAGAGCTTTTCTTTTGCCGATGTGTTCGGTATATTCCTGCCCCTTGCGCATATAGTATCGCGGGTGCAGGTCGCTGACGTGAAGGAAGCCGTTTTTGCCGGCTCCGAAATCTATGAACGCCGCCTGAATCGCAGGCTCGATATTTACTACTCTGCCTTTATATATATTGCCGACGTGGCTGGCCGCCGAAGTTCTCTCTACATAAAGCTCTTCGAGGCTGCCATCGTGAACGACCGCGATTCTGCACTCGTCCGACTCGGCAAAATTAATAAGCATCTCTGTTGACATAAATTCACTATCCTTTATTTTAAAATATCATCGACCTTTAGGCCGATTCATTAACTAATAGTCTCTAACACAATGAAAAAAAGTATAAGTTGTGAAGCGTATCTCGTGAAGCGTATTTCGGTTTTTCGCTTCACGCTTCACGAACAACGAGATACCAAACTTAACTTATCTGCCAATTAACTTTTTTTCTTATAATCAAACCGCTCACGTTTGTCGTATCTATGCCGAGCAGTTTTAATATCTCGTCGGGCCTAATCGTTCCGTTCGGAAAAACTTTGCTGACGACTCTTACGCCGTCGCCTGCGATTTGGAATTCCTTAAGAAAGTTCGCTATATTTACCGTTTTCGTATCGCCTTTTTCGTTTATAATTCTCTCGGCTATAATTTCTTCGCCGGATTTTATTTTTTCGTTAAGACTGTCAAGAACCCCCTGCCGCGATTCTGCACGGATGAAATACTCAACCTCAATCGGCTGATAGGCCGCGTTTTTCTGATACAGCTCGACATCTTTCAATTCAAACCCAATCGGCAACTGCGGAGCAATCAGTTTCGCGTAATCAGCGCTGTCATTACAGGCCGGCGAAGGCTTAATTCTCATAGAAAAAAGCTCATCATCGGAGGCAAGCCCGACATTTCTGGGCAGAGGCAGTGAAAATCGCGGATGCGGATTAAAGCCCTGCGAATAAACCATCTCGATACCGCTGCGAACAACGGCTCGCGTAATTGTGCGCATAGTTTCCTGATGCGACAAAAACCGCGCGTTGCCGAATATCTTAAATCTGCCAGCAAGCGTAAGACCGACCGACTCTATTTGCAAATCTCCTTAATTCTGTAAAAAATTATTTAAAAATAGTTTCCGCTGCAAGCGGATTCCGCATTTTTTATTTTTAATCTTTTATTTTTTATTTTCGTTAGAACACTTCCGGCAGAACTTTTATCGCGGCGTTGCGCAGATAATTTATTACCTCGCGTTCTGAATTCATCATCAAAACTTTTCTGGCTAAGTCATTGCACGATTCTATCGTTACGGAACGTATTATTTTTTTGATTTCCGGTATCATAGGCGGAGCAATCGAAAAAGTCCTGTAGCCCAATCCCAAAAGGAGCATCACATATTCCGGCTCTGATGCCATTTCTCCGCAAACACTTGCGCTGATTCGAGCTTTGTTCGCATCGTGTATCACGCTTCGGAGCAGGCCTATTATGGCGGGGTCGGCTCCCGAATAAAGAGTCGAAACTCTCTCGTTGCCTCTGTCAACCGCAAGAGTATATTGAATCAGGTCGTTTGTGCCTATGCTGAAAAAATCGCTCTCTGTCGCGAGAATCGAGGCGGTAAGAGCGGCCGAGGGCGTTTCTATCATAATGCCCACAGGCATATTCGGATTGTATTTAAGGCCGTCTTCATCGAGGTCCTCCATCACGTCGCGCAAAATCATTTTCGCCTGCCGCAGTTCGTGCAGAGAACTAATCAGCGGGAACATCACCCTTACATCGCCGTGAACGGACGCTCGCAGAATAGCCCGAAGCTGCGTTTTGAACATCGCCAGATTTTGCAGACAAAATCTGATTGAGCGAAGGCCAAGCTGTGGATTCGTCTCCTTGGCAAAACGCTTGCTCTGCGTGAACTTGTCTGCGCCAAGGTCCATAGTCCTTATCACAACGGGCATATCTCCAAAAACGTGAAGAACCTCGGTATATGCGTTGTAATGGTCTTCTTCCGTAGGTTCGGTCTGACTGTACAAATATAAAAATTCCGTACGATACAGGCCTATTCCGTGTCCGCCCTTGTCGATTATCATCTCTGCTTCGTTCGGAAATTCGATATTTCCAAGCAGCTGAACCGCCACGCCGTCGCGCGTAATCGCGTCAAGGTCTCGCAGGGCGTCGAGTTCCTTTTCGAGCCTGTCGAACTGCACGGCAAACTGCTGATATTGTTTCAGCGTAGCTTCATCGGGGTCGATGACTACAACGCCGCGATTGCCGTCAATAATAACCGTCGCAGTCGGGTCGATATTTCGAGTTACATCCTCAAGACCAACCACTGCGGGAATGCCCAAAGAACGCGCAACAATGGCCGTGTGGCTTGTTCTTCCGCCGGCATCGGTGGCGAAACCCTTTATGAATTTTTTATCAAAACCCGCCGTCTGGGTCGGACTCAACTCGTGCGCAACAACCACTACCTCGTGGCTGATACTGGCAGCATCTTCCCTTTTTTTGCCGAGCAGATGCCGGAGCAGACGTTTTTCGATGTCATAAATATCCGTCGCTCTTTCGCTGATATATTTATCGGGAACGGCGGCGAAATGGTTTGCAATATCCCTTAATGTGGTCGAAACGGCATATTCCGCCGTAAGCAAGTCATTATAGACAAGGTCGGTGATTTTCTTGCGTAGGTTTTTATCTTTCAAAAACCGCTGGTGAACCGCAAAAATATCCTTGATGTTGCCCTGGGCAAGCTTGTCGTCCGAGCCGACCTCTTCAAGCTCGGCAGCGGCGCTTTTGAAAGCGTCTCTGACCTTTTTAACCTCTGCTACTTTTGCCGACGGAAGTATAGACCGCCTCGGTATCCGGTAATCCTCCGAATCAATCACAAGAGGCTTTGCAATCGCAATGCCCGGCGAAACAGCTATACCCTTTTTAATCTCCATTACTATATCGAATTAACTCCGTTAACCAAAAGACAACTCTTTCAGCCGGCGGCAACCGCTTCCTGCCTGCCTTCTTCATCAAACATTCTGACCTCGATAAGCTCCTTAAGAGCCTCGACGGCCTGTTCGCAATCGCTCCCTTTCGCCATTATGGCAAGTTTTGTCCCGGCCGCGGCCGCAAGCATTGTAACCTGCATAATGCTCTTGGCATCAGCGGTGGTTTGCTCATTGCTGATTTTTATATCAGAAGAGAATTTGCTCGCTATATCGACAAGCAGCATCGCCGGCCTCATATGCAGGCCGTTGCGATTTTTTATCTCAACATCGGTTTTACAAACTGAATCAG
>MHXU01000132.1 GCA_001824555.1 Planctomycetes bacterium GWC2_45_44 | reverse complement strand
AGTGATAGACTTTTCATCAAAAACATTGACTCATACTCCTAAAAAAGACATATGGGGAATACCAGTTCAGCAAGATAGTAAGGTGCTTTATTCATTTAAAGTAATTTCTCCTGATGGCACAACCTGCTCGTTTGAAGATTTGACCAATGATATGACAAAATATGCTTCCCTTGAAAATAATAAGAAAGTAGTGGTCAGTTATGCACCATTTTCAGGGATGAGCGGCAAATATACCCCTAAATTCGTCAAGATGGTGTTCCAACCGTAGTTGACGAGGTTGCCTACGGTTCTATTTTGTTTATATATCTTATTGTAACATGCAATATTCATCTGTTGCTTACAAATTTATACGCGGACCGCACGCTGCATAATGCAAGGCAGCACAAAATTGCGTGAAATCGCATCTTATGGAGCGATGATACTTTTTGCTGTTGAGAAAGCCTTAAATTGAAGCAACGTATTTTATAAAAATCCAGTCAATCGGTAAATTGACATCGAACAATTTATGAAAATCAGAAATTGCTGTTTTCTGTCGGGTGTTTTTGCTTGGCCTTGCAAAAGTTCATATCAGCAGATTTTACTATGTGAAAAAATATCAAAAGAAAACATTTGCGCTTTGAACGAAAGAGCAGTATAATCTTCATTGTAAACAGTTCTTTGGCGTGTAGATAGTAGTGGTATTTCGCGTGTATTTTTGGGCAAACATTTTACTTTGCGTGCCGGCGTAGCTAAAAGCGATATTACCACTGATATAAAAGGCGTTCTCATCAAAGACCCTTTATATGCTAAAGTCCTTGTCATGGATGATGGAAGTACAAAGGTTGCCATCATTGCAATGGATGTTACAGCAATAGGCGGCAGACGGGTTAGTCAGGGAATGCTTGACGATGTTGGTGAAGACTTCATGCCAAATCTTCGCAGTCGAATTCAGAAAGAATTGAAAATCCCTGGCTGTAATGTTCTGGTCAATGCCTCTCACACCCATCCGCCGGGAAGACTATTATGCGATGATGCTGAGCAAATCAACAGGACATTCAATGCGGTCAGCCGGGCTGTGCAGAATATGACAGCGGTAAAAATCGGTTCAGGCATCGGCTATGAAAACAGAATGACGATGAACCGTACTCTCAGACTGAAAAATGGTAAAAGCTGGACTATCCGCCACAGCAATCCCTGCCCACCGGATGAGGAAGTCGCTGATGTCGGACCGATTGACCCTGAAATAGGCATAATTAGAATAGACCGAATAGATGGCAGTCCGCTGGCGGTAGTATATAATTTCGCCTGTCACCCTCTCTTTGGCGATGCGAAAGGCTCTATCACAGCCAATTTTCCGGGAGTTGCATCAAAAGTCATAGAAGAGAATCTTGGCGAAGGTACTATGGCATTGTTTTTACAGGGAGCAGGCGGTGATATTATCGATGTACTCTTTAAAGACTTCAATCGCCCCAGAGACATTGAATCGCTGGGTACAATGTTGGGTTTAAGCACATTAAAAGCATTAAGAGAGATACAGACCAAAGATGTAAAGCTGAAAGTCATTTCTGAAACAATACAGCTTCCTCGACGAACCGACATTCCTGACCGCATTAAATTGCTGCAACAGGAGCAAGCAGAGCTGCTGGCATCTTTAAGGTTCACCAGCCTGAATTTCAAAGCTTTCTTGCCTTTGTACATTAAATATACTCTTAATTCCGAATATCCAGCTGATTATTCTTACAGATATCTGCAAAATGGGAAAATAGATACTGATGAATTTACTGCTATGGATTCTATTATCAGAAAAAACATTGAGAAGTATCTCAATAACATTAATGCCATGGAGAAATTGACGAGAATTCAGGATGATATAGCTACACTGGAAAAGCATCAGACGATAAACAATGAATCCGGCGAGGAGACGATATCTGCTGAGGTACAGGGCATTAGAATCGGAGATTGTGTTCTGATAACTTCTCCTGCCGAAGTACTTGTCGAAGTCGGCCTGAATGTCAAAAAGGCATCGCCTTACGAACATACTTTTATGGCGGCCTTTTCAAATGGCTATATGCATTATGGCCCTCCTGCAGCTGATTATGGTAAACAAGGCTACGAAGTAACAGAGTGCCTGTTAGCTCCGCAATGGCAGGAGATTTACGAGAAAAAGGCCGGCGAAATAATCCGTAGGCTGTGATGGTTACAAAAAGAATGAAGAGCTTATGGAATTGCGGAATATTTTTTATCTGATTTGTTTGAGTATATCTCTGATTATGTTCGTGTCCTGGCAAGTGGCCACTGCCATTTTTTATTCTTTGGCGAGCAATCATACATTGTTGCAAATTCTTGTGCTATGTGGAATGAGAAAATTTTACTCTTTCTGTGTGCACTGTAGCACAAAGGGGCACAGTAACTTGCTGCATCTAATTTTACGTCTGGCAGCGTGTGAAGCCTTTATTCACAACGAGTAAAGAAAACCAGGAAATCCCTTGGGGTCAACACTTTTACATTTCCACATGCTTTTTGTGGGAAATGCTTACCGTTGCCTGTTATGAGTATCCGGCATTGTGAGTCGCTTGCAGCCTCTACAAACATTTCATCTGCCTGATCGGGCAGATGAATCTTAAGAGGGCTTCCTGTGGAACACAGCCCTATTTCTTTAATCAAATCCATTAGTATGGCAACAAGCGAAGGGTCAAATCCAAATTTCTCGCGTCGCAGCACCTGATCATATTCTAATAATATTCTGGCATCATAGCATATCTGAATTTTACCATCAGCAACCATGCGGACAATTTCTCCGCTCGGAGAAAACGGTTTTAGCAGTCCGGATACTATGACATTGGTATCGATAACAACTTTCACTTTCGATTGCTCCGTACCTTTTTGATCTCTGCTTCAATTACTTTTTCCGATATGGCATTTCGCCCTGACTGGACTGAAGACTGCTGCAGAGATGTAACTGTGTCCATAGCACGCGCGCGTCGAATTGCCCGCAATGAATGTTCAAATTCTTTATCACTGGTGGCGGTCATAATGGCTACGGGTTTACCGTTCAATGTTATGATCATCTCCTGTTCTCGCGGCAGATCGACCCATATTGACGATGTATTCATTCTTAAATCTTTTGCAGTGACAAATTTCATACAAACCCTTTCAAATAGCGAACAACTGCTATTATACTAATATAGCCTTAAAGAGTATACAAAAAAGTCTCTCAAAATGCAATAAAAATCCACTGTTTATAAATCTGGCGGCCACCCACACCCGCATCCGTGCGGTTTTCACTCAACGGTTACTGGTTCTTGAGTTTTATCGAGCGTATTTTTGCCGGCGGCAAATTTGAAATGTCCATCCGTCACCTGCAAATAATGTTTCGCTGCTACCAGTTGGCTATTTCCCATCCACGCACAAACAACATGCAGCGGGAATTTTTGCGTTAATTCTGTTTCCCGGCTGCTGCGTAAATTCTGAAACAGCTTCGGCCATGGTTTCAATTGTGCTTTACAAATGATACGCTCAAAGGATGTGCGAAGATTAGAATTTTTCTTGCGATAACGGGTAATCAAATACTCCGTTCCCGCCGCCGCATGATCAAATGCTTCCTGCAGGTGCGGCAATAGTTCAGGGTAGATCGGCATAATACGCATATCCTTGCCTTGGTGATGTTCTGTCTTGGGGCTATGGACAACCATTCTGGAACGCGCCCAATCAATATCTGCCCATCTGATACCCAAAACTTCTGAAGGGCAGCGCAGACCACCGTATCTGCACAACGCGAATATTAACCGCCACTGCTGATCGGGACAAGCCTCCAATACCTTTTCTGATTCCTGTGTCGTTATAAAATACATTCTGGCTCGGTTAGGCTGCACTGCCACTTTTACACCTTCAAACGGATTCTTTTCGATAATATCCTTACGAATGGCGGCACGAAAAAACTGTTTTGCAACGCCGCATCGCCTTCTCACCGTATTATCGGCCAGGCTCATGCTTATCAGCCTGAGCCGCCATCCATCAACGTCACCAGCCGTTATATCTCGCAGAATCTTATTTTCCCCGAAATATTCTATCAGATTATTGCGGACATGCACATAGGACATGCGAGTGCCGGGCTTGACATCGATTCGAGAGTGCATATAGCCCTCGATGAAGTTTTTTAGTGTAACAACTTGCCTTTTGGGAATCAATCCAACCGCTGCGAGCTTACCGAGCATTACATCACCCAGTGATGCCACCCAGCGTGATATCTCCGGATCAGGTGAACAGCCCAAAAGAGCGCTGCTAAGCAATGACTCAATCCTAATTTTTGTAAATTCTGCCATCCTTTGCGATGCATGTCCCAGACGGATTGTTCTGCGTTTGCCGTCAGCGCAAACAAATTGTATACTTCGCCTGTTGTCGGACGAAGAGCGTGAAATACTGGCCATAATTTTTCAATCCTGCAAAAAATATACTTGCAATTTCAAATCTGATAATTCGAGAACTTTTTTTGCTGCTCGATATATGCGACCAAATCCTGCGGATCGTAGCGGACAAGCCGATTAATCCGAATGGATCTAATTTTGCCGTCCTTTGATAGCTGCCACATTGTCCGGGCAGATATGCAAAGTGCCTTGGCGGCCTCATTAACCGTTAAGAGCAGTGGTTTTGATTCTGGAATCATTTTTCTATCTCCTTAAAAAAGTTAATTAATACGATTACTCACATTGTTCTTTCAAAAAATTTACACAAATTTGTTCCATTGCCATTATATTAAAATTCAATCCCGCCCATAGCCTCTACAATGTCATAAATCCATTCTGTTGGGGCTTCAACCTCTACTAATACGCCGATTTTAGTTAAATTCTCTGTTGGCGAGGCCGAATCCTTTGCCCTTGCTCCGAATTTATAGAGATGCTCATCTTCGCCTGCCCAATCAGTCGCCGTATAAAGTTTTGTCAGGTTGTGAAACGCCGTTGGAACGCCAGAATAATAATCACCGGTGTTTGTGATTTCTATATAATCCTCGCCTACTTGGCTTACCGTGGAAATCGGATTACTAAGTTCACCGCCTTCCAATTGAACCTTATCGCCAATCGCCGTATCACCGGGTTCGCACCCAATAGAAAACACTCCACCGCCAATAGGAACAAAAGACACGATTTCTATCGGCTCAAGCGGAATATCTTTTAGCCAAACTGAAGTTTCTCTGCTTGTCAGCCATTCGCTCGTAAGCCCGGCATCATCATCACAGACAGTTTGATATTTAACAGGGTCATTTCCTTCGTGGTCTTCACACAGGCAAATTGTTGATGCAATTCTCAATTCAAACTTCGGCGGTGTTTCACCATTCTTGGGGATGTAAACAAAATCTGCATGTGGGTTAATATCAAACACAGGCGGGTCTGGACGCGGTGGGGTTGTATCGGCAACGGGAGTTGCAGGAACATCTTTATGGCCGATGAAATCTCTTTGCCACACAGATTCAGGAACATCTTCCCAATCAATGACAATTGTTATAGTTCCATCTTTAAGCGATACACCACGGAGTCCCAAAAACTGCTGCCCACCAACCGTAGTATCGCCTTCGTAAACGTCCCATTTCAAATCATTGTTCAAATTATTTGGTTTTATCAGATACCATACACCAAGGGCAACGCCGCCTACATATTTATAACGCATCACTGCTGTTTGGCCAAAGTCGATTATATAATTACTAAGTCCAGAACCGCTTTGAGAACCCTTATAATCCATGCACTGGGTTGATATATCATCATTTGGGTCAAATTGAACTTGTTCCGCCTGCGCTATTCTAATTATAACCGTTTTTGGTAACGAAGTTAGAGCTTCCGGCCAATTAGCAACTTGAAAGGCACATTTATAATAGTAAGATTCAGCGCCGGCAAAATGAACACCACCAACAACAGCTTCCCAAGCTGCTGAGAATCCATCGTCAAATTTTGTACCAGCGTCCCACATTCCGCTTTGCATCTGAACAGAACGCCAACCGAGTTCTTGAGAGATATGGTCTTCAGGCAAAATTCCGCTATGTAATTCGTTTTCCCAATTATCAGGGTCATCGCTTGCCTGCGTTGGCATATATGCGGCTGCACCTTTAGCCAGAGCCAATACGCTGCTGCCATTCATATCAAACAAACCAACTTTTATTCCCTTTGTAGTTACGCCGGTAGATATATCCCTGTAAATGTTTAAATCTAAAAGTTCTTTCATCTCAAGCATCAATTCAGCGGTTGGATAATAATGGATTGTATAACTCATAACGCCGCCAGTTATCTCCCAGGAAGCATTTATGCCATCGTGCCGCTGACTGATTTCCTTGTTCCAGCAAATAAGAGAATAGCCGGTACAATCCTCTGAGCATATTACGGTTGTTTTATTAACATCAGAATCGTACTTTACCGACAGCGCATAGGCCGGTAAAACATCTCCAAGTGCCGCAGTCGTTGAATTGCATAGGTGTATCATCCAGCCTATTTTAAGATTGCTTATAATATCGCCGGCAACTGTAAAAGTATAATTGTCGTTTTTTGTTATTGCCGCATTCTTATTATCGAAGTAATTCAATGTTGGTAATCCTGATGCGACATTTGTTCTTGCCCCAAACCAGCAATCATCACTGCCGTAACCGGATACTGGCGGGGTAACATCTGCGTTCCAGGCATCTTTTCTGTGTGCAGGCTCACCCATTTCCATAGACCGCATAAATGGTGATATTCGCCCAAGCGAGTTATGCCACGTCCTTCGCCACGTTCCTAATAAAGAGGCAGAATCGCATTGCCAAATCGTTTTACACTCATCTGCGGTTGTAAGGGGAATATAATTATGCTCATCCCACTCTATTGCCCTGCGCGGAAACGATGATGGTGACCATGGATAAGCAGTATCAAAGTACCAATCATAATAGCCACGTTTCTTTAAAAATAACTCGAAGCCAGATTCGTTCTCACCCCATTTATCATCATTTACTGGTGGGTAGTCGTCCCAGGCATCGCTTTTATCTTCCTGGCCCGCTGACACACCGTAAAAAGTCCTGAAATTGGCGATATAAGTTGAATCTGCAGGGAGCCTAAAACCGCCACAACTCAAAATTATTTCAATCTTGGGCTGTAACGCACCGCATATTTTAGGATTATACGACCAGCCGGATGTTTCTGTAAGTATGGATATTGAATTGTCCTGCGGTGAAAACATCGTATGGGCGTATTGATTTCCTGTCCATTCCAATTTACCACCATTAATAAGTTTCCCCTGTTTAGCGGTCTCGGATATTTCATCCCATATCCATCTATCCCATACATCAAATACAGCGCCAAGAGCCGACGCAACTGTGATACATTCGTGGTCGAAAGCGACCTTTGCGCCAAAGTCAAAATCCTTCTGCTGAGTATCATTATAAATCAAAGGTACAGTTTGTTCTTTAGGGTCAGTCTGCGCTGGATAATAAAGCGCCGGTGAAAAGTATCTCTCATCACGTCCTCGCTCGCTTGGTGTGTAGTACACAATCGAATTAAAATGAACCTTGCCCAGAAAATTCTCGTCCCAATCGTAATAGTAATTGGGTGATGGTGCAAGTTCCCAATTTGCGTTTGATGTTATCCATTCAGATACGCTCTCCCACTCGTCAGGATTCTCAGGAGGTGGGACGGCAGTATTTACTATATTATTTTTCGCTTTCCAGCCACCCATATAGCTTACACAGTCATCTTCATTGTACGCACCGGAAGCCCAAGTTGGATAGTGGATTACTGTTGGCGGGCCAATAAATGGCGGGTCTTTTGTTGCATAAACATCATTGTTATACAAATCCCTTATATTTTTCCAGCGCACCCACCGCTTGACTCCGTGAACATCAACCTCTGTCGATACCTCCCATAGCCCGGCATATCTCCAAATTGGATTTTGATTATTATAAGCAGGCAGCACAGAAACATTCCACTCCAAAGCCGAATCATCATACTTACCGGCGTGAAGATGTTCGAGCAGCCAGATGATTTTTCGCAGGTCTTCATAGTACAAATGGTCAATAACAATACCGGCAGGATACAAAGACTTATTCGCTGCATAAGCTTTGAGCAAAGCCCATTCTGCCAACTGCCAGTAAAATTGATTCTTCGTTGCCATATTTGAAGCTTAAAATTCTAAATTCTAATATCGAAATCCTAAACAAATCCAAATTACCAAAACTCAAATGACCAAACCTGCAAATCGGCGTTTTGAGCCTTCCCGCCGTGCAGCACCCGTCGCGGCAGGTGAAAATTCGAGTTTTGAATTTGTTTCGGATTTAGAGTTTAGTGCTTCGGATTTCATTTAAACACCGCCTGCATAATTTTAGCATCTGGATTATATCGAAGCGTTGCAAGTTCCCTTGTTCCTGCATAATTCAAATTCTGCCTGAAATAGTATTCTGTGTTTTCATTGACGACGCGGCTAACAACTTCAGCTATTTCGCCAACTTCAATCCAGGTTGCACAATCTCGAATATCGAAGTTCGCAACATTCCTGTAATCAAGAGCGTATTGAATTTTAATTTCTTCAGATTGTTCCCAATAAGTCGGGCTCGATACGGGGTCGTGACCAATGTTGCCGGCAGATTTTGAAACATATTTTAAGTTATCACTCCCAATACATTCTGCAAATTCCGCGTAAGTTGTGGCCGGGTTATAAGTTTCTGTGCCATCGCCAACAAATCGACAGGTATAATAAGATCTGCCAGTAACACCACCGATTGTATAAACCGGCATTTCGATAACCTTGACCCATACAATCGAATCCCCGCCTCCGCCCGATGAACCAAACCTTACAACTGCCCACTTTGTTCCTGTGCCTGATTCTTTCCAAAGTATTGAAACTGCGCCGCTTGCCGCGCTGTCTAAAAGGGCGTGGTCGCTGTCTTTGACATCCGCAAACTTATGAGTATCATCAGTAACGTTTATCTGAACCTGACAGACTCCGTGAGCAAAGGCACTGCCGATTGAGCCATTGGCAATAGGTTCCTGGCAAATAACAAAGCGGCCGCCCGCATGGTCAACGGAGGTGGGAATCACGCCTGTCAATACAACTTTGTTTTTGAACTGCGGCAGGGCATCGGAATCTGCCGGACTGAAAACAACATCCGAAATCCCAAGAACATCAAACCTTGCAGCATCCGAGCCGGATGAGTTTTTGATATATACACTGCTGGAATAGCCACCCTGGCCAGTACCATCGCCGCCACTGGTTTTGTTCCGCTGATAGGCTTCCGCCGTTTCGAGCATCGCATTATACGCTCTTGCCGGTATAGCAAGCCTTTGACCGGCCTGAACTCTTTTGAATCCATCACCCATTTTTAAATCCCAAGCCCACCAAAATTGCCATATTCGTAAACCTGTTCAATATAGACGGCAACAGGCTTTTTAATCAAAACCTTCGCGTTTGTGTCAGTATCATTGTCATATCTGACCCACAGATATTCCCATCCCTTTTTCGCAATGCCAGTAATTGAGCCAATTGTTTTGTTCGTGATGTTCGGGCTTGCTGAAAATTTAAATGTCATTTCCCAATCGCCGCGATTGCCGCGCTTTGAGCCGGATGCCCCCATAAACAAAACCTCTCCTGCACTATACCCACCCCATGATGCATTATTAACCTTGCCGGTGAGTGCAAAAAGAGTCTGCTTATAGGTTGGCGTTACTTGTGCGGATGTGAAGATGTACGTATCCGACCATGTGAACACAGGCACTGTAATATCGCAGCCATTTACACTGTTATTATCAACGCAAATAGCGCCATCATAAACCGGAGCGACTTTACCTGATGGCGCGTACCTGCTAATCGTTGACAGACTTTGTGTAATATGTTGAGTGCCACCGCCAGTTTCAAAAGAAAAATTCGACTCGCTTTGCTGCTGATTGCCCTGAAAACCATATTTGGCGACACCTTCCCAAATCGTCTGTGCAATTTGAGAAACTTCGCACGAAACTCTCGGTAAATTGTTCCAGGTAGAAGGAGCTGTCGATTCGAGTATCGAAACAGCCGCACCATCGCTATCTGTATTCTGGATAATGTATTCAACCTGTGCGCTCCCGCTAAGCGAACTGACAACCTGCCTGCCAAGATATTTTTCTTCGCAAGTTACTGGCATTATTCAAACTCCTGCCCGCCATCTGCTGTGTTATCCGCTATCTCTGCGGTATTATCGGCAGTCTCCTGAGAAGCCGCCGCAATCTTTTGCATTACACCGCCAGCGCCAAGCCCAGATAGTCCTGATGCTGAAAACGTGCCAACTGCTGTAGCGCCACCGGCTGAAACCATATCACTAAACTTCGGAGGTACTTTCGGCAGAGCAGGGGCCTTTCCAGCTGCCGGTTCCGCGGCTTTTGCGAGTGATGATTGCCACTGGCTTTTTGCTTTGTCAAGTTCCGCACCAACAGCCGCCAGTCTATCTGCCGCTTCCTTGTCATTTGCGGCCAAATCATTCGCATAAGCCTGAGCGGTTGTGTCCACATTACTTTGATAAACACCCTTTGCCGCTGCGCGAGAATCGGTTCGACTCTTTTCGATTTCAGAATAGGCTTTGTTGTTTTCAGCTTCCCTGTCGGCCTTGTCCTGTGCAAGTTGGTCATCAACATAGCCTTTTGCAAACGTATCATCAAATTTAGGGTTAAGTAACTTCTGCCACCAGATATAAATGCCCATCAATTTTTTGACACACCAATCAGAGACATTTGCAAAAACAGATTTGAAACCTATCCATGCCGTTTTCAAAAAAGCAACCGTTTCAATCCAGGCAATCTTGATG
Source organism: Planctomycetes bacterium GWC2_45_44 (assembly GCA_001824555.1). Lineage (GTDB taxonomy): Bacteria > Planctomycetota > Phycisphaerae > Sedimentisphaerales > UBA12454 > GWC2-45-44. The sequence continues at coordinate 5,554 of MHXU01000132.1, read as the reverse complement.
CCATAGACGGTGGTGTCCCAAACAAGAATCATCGAATAACCAATTCCGTTCCAGTATTCCAAAAACTTGTTTTTAAATGAAAGCCATATCTCCAATAGAACCTGCTTACCTTTTAAAAACTCCATCTTCAAGGTCAGCCACAGTATTTTTGCAGCAAGGGCAACGTCGCCTTTGGCAAGCGCCTGACTGATGCCATTAAAAGCCTTTGTTGCATCCTGCTTCAATTCAATGAATCTATCACCAAGCCACGAAAGAAGTTTCGCACCATATCCGCTGAAATACAGAAACGCCCCAACGCCCGCGGTCAGTGCGGTGACAATCATTCCGAGCGGCGAGAGTATGAACAGCAGCACCGATTTTAGGATACTAAACGCGCCGAGAACAACGGAGAGGATTTTTGCCGAGAATGTCATAGCAAGTCCGAGTGCATAGAACGCCGCACCAACTGCCGTAATACCGGCCCCGATATACAACGCCATTACGACAACTCCCTTGTTAATTTTAATCCACTCAGTTACCTTGGCCACGACCGCAACTATTTTATCGGCCATATCAGTCAATATGGGAATAAGAGCGGCCCCGACACGAAACAACCCCATTTTCATAACAGCGGTAAGTTTTTTTAATTCATCGTGAAATATCGATGCCGCCTCGGCATCTTCGGTACTCATAATCAGGCCGAGCCGTTTAGCTTCCTCGATTAGTGCGTTTATGCCGCCTTTACCTTTAGCAAACATCGGCAGCAGCTCTGTTCCAGCTTTTCCGAATATCTTCATCGCCAGCGCAGCCCTGTCTGTCGGATTTTTGAGCGAGCCGATACGGTCGGCCAATTCAATGAATTGCCGGTCAGGCGACATTGAGTTTAATTCTTTCGCCGTAAGACCAAGTTGGCCAAGCGCTTCAGCGGCCGTTTTTGTTCCTTTGCCCGCCTCAAAGATACTCCTCTGCATGAACCGGATACCTTTAGCGACATCTTCAATGCTGCCCTCCGTTTGACTTGCGACATAGCTAAGTCCGCTAAGAGCCTCTACGCTCATTCCCGTTTTTGTTGCCATATCAGAAAGGGTATCGCCCATCGCCGCCGCCTTAACAGAAGCGCCCGCCAGAGCGCCAACGATTGAAGCGCCGGCCAGCATAGTACGACGTCCCATTGAAGATACGGTTGCGCCCCATGAACGAAGCGATTTCTCGGCAGAGCGAAGACCGCGAATAAGCGGATTCTTATCGACGAATATCTCGACATACGCCCGACCAGCTTTTATTGCACCAGTATTTGCCATTTTTATTTCGCAATTCCATTAAACGCTTCACGAAGTATTCCAATATTCTCTCGCGTCACTAAAACAGAATCCTTTTTGACAGCGTAGTAAGGATTAAAGTCAGTCGGCCTGAATACCTTACTCTTCTTCGGGTCCCGGTTTATGTTTGCCAGTAACGCCATAAGATTAGAAGCCCTCGACCAGGCATCACGGCCCGCGCCCTCCGACATCCACAAAAGCTCTCGCAGGGTAAGACCGCCAGGGTCAACGCCTATCGCACCAGCTAACTGGTAGATGAGCTCCCAAGTATCTTGGCCAGTTCCGCTTGCGGGTTCATTGCATCGAGCTTCATTCTTACACTCTCTATCGCCATCTCTATCATTGTCTTCTGCGCGGCTACAGCTTTGGCTCTGTCCGGCCTGCCGCGCTTTTGGAAAAAATCGACAAGTTCCTCATAGAGAGCTGTTTGAGCGGCAAGGATAGCATCGCCACCAAGCGCACGTCCGAAATCGACATCAGTAACGCCGAGTGCATCGGCCTGCGGTTTGATTAAACAGTACACAACATCGCAGAGCAGAATCTCATCGGTGCCAAGACGTGTCAGGAGAGGCGGCTCTCCAGCCTCCGGCTCAACAAGATTGACACCAAGTAAATCTCGCACGCGTTTTACGCTGTCGATTGTCATTGCAACCGACCAGGTCTTACCGGCATTATCAGTAAATGCTTTCATTCTATTCCATCCTGTCTTTTAGAAACTCTAAAACAAAAAGAAGTTTTGTATCTCGTCGTTCGTGAAGCGTGAAGCGAAAAACAACGAGATACGCTTCACGAGATACGCTTCACGGGACACGCCTGACTATACACCATCAATTGCCCACGCCTTGTACGTCGTCAGCTTGGCGGTGACATTGTACTTGATAGCCTCAGTGAGCGTTTCGTCCCGGCTGAACTCTGTAATAGACCAATCGCCAACGGGACCTTCCACTCCGGTAGTTGCCTTTGCTCCGGTCAGTACGGCAAGTCCAATTGCGCTGTTGGCAAGCCATGCAGTCCTAAGCGCTATCAGTCCGGCATCACCGGCCTTTGCAACTAAGCCAAATGATACTTCAGCCTCCTTGAGCGTTGGCGCTATCGCTTTCCAGCCAGAGTTTGCGCGGGTAGTAATATCCGCATCACTGGTGCTAATTTTTAGAGATACATCCTGAACGCGGTCTAAAGTAAGCGTAAACGTCGTTAACGCCGCACCTAACGTCGCGTTGTAATACAGTTTCGCATCGATACCGAGCATGAAATCAGGTGTTGTTGCCATTGTTTTTTACTCCTTATAAAATTACTTTTTAATGCTATCTGCCCACATCGCGGGCAGTTTTGGTAAATTCTTATCGAGCGATGGCTTCATATACGGCCGTGCAGCAATGTACGCAGTCTTTGGGCTATTGCTGAAAGCTGACAGCTGATGGCTGATAGCTGCTTTCCCGCCGTATTCAAGAGTATGCGGCGCATCCTTGCCCTTGACACCGCCGAGCTTTGCAGGGCCAACGACAACCGACTGTGTTGATGTATCGTAGCCAAAGAAAATAAATCGTTTCAGTAATCCGGTCTGACTTCTTGGCGGCTGGCCGGGTAAGCTGGTCTTATGTTTCCTGCCGCCTGGTTTAATACTGCTCTTTGCTTCTCTGCGAATAAATGCACCAATTTTACTCAGCACAGAACGAGCCGCCTTGTCCGTAGCAGAAATCACTTCCTTGCTGTCGAAGAACATCTTCTTAAATTGGATTATGCTTTTTGCCATCACCAAATCCATCCGCCACCTGAACCACCGCCACCGGAAACTAATGTTCCCGTTATATCTCCGTGAACAACGCCTTTTTTGACATTAGAGGCGGCAAGTTGCAGCGGGAATTTGTATGTTCCAAACTGGAAGTAGTTACTCTGCTGGGCTGCCAGAATGGTGATTGGCTTGTTGCTGTTGGATGCCTGGCACAAGGCCGTGTTAATCACAGTGGCGTTCTCCAAAGTCACAAGATGCGATGCACCAGGCGAATAAATCCCGTAAGTGTTGGCTCCGTTTCCTGGAGACAAAATGCCTCCGGAAATCTTTACTGTCGGAGTTCCGCTGTAGCACCAGATTCCGTACGGAGCATACCCACCACCTGCAACGCCTCCGGTCACATTGGTTGCTGTGACAATAGCAGCGCCGCTGGTCAGCCAGATAGCGGATTCAGTGCTTCCGATTACATTGGTAACGTTGAGAACGGCAGCTGCACTGAGCTTGATGGCCGCACTGTCCATGCCGTTGCTGCCGTAGGCGTTCACTACCGTGAGCGTGGCTGCAGCGGTGCAGGAAATTCCAATACATGAAGGTCCAGCGGTATTCGTGCCCGCATAGACGTTAGTTGCTTGAATAGAACAGACCACAGCACTGTAAAAACCGTTTGCATCCATGCCGGTTCCGGCCTTGACTGTGGTGAAGATGAACGAAGCGCCAACTCCGGTGTTCTTCACACCATGACAACTCATTCCAGAGTTCCCACCACCTCGGATTTCAGTAATGCTCACCGTTCCAGCGGCTGTATTCAAAAGCCCGAATGCTTCCATGCCGGCTGTGCTTCCAATAAGCACACCGTTGATTATAAAGGCTCCCGTTCCGGAGAATGTAATCAACGTGGCAGTTCCGGCCAACAGCGTTGTAGCAGTTATAGAAAGGCCATTAACGGAACAAGTGATGTTTCCAGTGCCAGTGCTGCTTGCCGCAACGCCAGCGTAAATAGCCGTAAGAGCGGCTGTTGAAACATCCAGGGCGACCGTCTTGCTATTCAAGAAAACTGTATCACCGGCCTCTGGAGCTATACCGAGCGGACTGCCGCCGCTGGCCGCTGCAAACCAGTTACCATCGTTCCATGTGCCGTTTGCTTGTCTATATCTGTCAGCCATTAGATTACCTGTCGAATTTTGTTGATTTCGGCAACAATCGCAACGAGATTTGAATACACCGCGCCAAACTCTTTGCTAATATGCGCGATGTCTGAATCTAATTCAGCTATATTGCCCAGGAAGATTGTTTCCGCATTGCCGCTTTGTTTCCAGATTCCATTGTCATCGACATTGGCCGAAGCAATCACTATCTGAGCCGATGAACGCAATTGTCCATTTATAATCCCTGTCTGAATTATGACTTGCGGAATGAATACCGAGTTCGGAACAACAGGCGCTTTCTGAGTAGGGATGGGAGCGGATACGATTTTTCCATCAATGATGTCTTTTGCTAAGAATACATCCGCTGATTTTGAATCCGATATAATGATGTCTTTTATTTCTTCTGGCATAAAAATTACCTTTCTATATTAAAATTCACATTTTGCGACTACTTACAGCCGCCACATCACTCTTACTTTTGCATCGGCATCCGTTGAATAGAAAAAGAGCTGATTGAGATTCCTCATTATCGGGAGGGCTAAATCTACTGATGGGAGCGGATAGCCAGCTGCATCCGTAACAGCGCTCGACGCACCTATATAGACCGTTGCGGTATTTGCTGTATCCGGTATGACCAGGCATGACTTGCAGGGTATATTCGGCCCCTGGCCTGTGCCGGCTGTAAGCGAAACAAGCGCCGTTCCAAATAAAGTCCCGGTTATCGAGTTGTCATATAGTTCACTTCTCATATTATGATTTTCCTCTTAAAAGATTGTCAACTTCGGCCTGCGTATATAGTTTTTCTGTTTCGTTTTTAACTGCTTTGTCAACTGCGACTTGAACTTCTGAATCTGTGCTTAATGTTTGTACTGCGTGAATTCGAGTTGCTATACCGCCGAGTAACGCCGACACAATAATTGTAGCGACACCCATTTCACCGAAAATTTTATCTGACAACACCTGTGCCTCTTTGTAATTTGTTTCAGCTTCGTTGTTAGCAAGATTAAATGACTTGTCGTCTTTATCGGTCAAATACGCATATTGAGCCTGATTCAACGCATGAACATACTTTATAGCGGCAAGATTCTGCTTAGCACCGGCAAGATTATTGTATCCTAAAGAATTCCTGCCTTTGTTTATCGAAGTCGAAAGACAAGGGTCGTTGTCGAAAATATAACGGTCTGCCAAAATACTTTTATCAGCCGGCATAAATTGGTCTGACAGACAGCCCGCGATAAGTGTCAATGTCGTTATAAAAAACAACACAACTAAAATCACATAATTTTTCACGCCGCGTTCCTTAAAATAATGTCCTTATCTTCAATTACCGGCTCTAAATCGTTCTTAACCGGATACGTTGCTTTTTCACCGAACCATCG
>MHXU01000131.1 GCA_001824555.1 Planctomycetes bacterium GWC2_45_44 | reverse complement strand
ACCGCCGATATTTCAGCGTCAAGTTTGCCTTGTTTTATCTGGTCGAGAATATTTAGCATCGTTCTGCCGCCGCTGCTAAGCAGAATTCCTACTTTGATGTGTTTTGTTTTTTTATCGCCTGTTGAGGGGGCTGCCGTTTGTTCAATGTCTCTGCAAGCGTCTATGCAGCGATTGGCCAACTCATCGGCCTTTTCGTTTTTTTCGCGTCGGACGTGAGTTATTTTCCAGTTTTGAAATTTTTCGAGCAGTTCGTTCGCGTCGCAGAATAATTCTCTAAGCCCCTCGTTTTTGACCTTGTACTGGCCATTGAGCTGTTTGACCATCAGTTCGCTGTCGCTGAAAATTTTTATATTCTCTGCTTTGAGCGAAACGGCCTTTTCGAGAGATGCCACAAGGCCGGTATATTCAGCGATATTATTTGTTGCTTCGGCGATAAATTTCGCCCCAGCGAAGATTTGCTTATTATTTTCGTCAAGAATAACAAACGCGCCGGCTGCCGGTCCGGGGTTGCCTCTGCTTCCGCCATCTGTGTAGATTGTTAAGTTCCGCATAAAGGTTTAGTAAGCAGCCTTTAGATTTCGGTATCTTTGAAATATAAAATGCGGGTACAATTCGGACATCTGATAATTTCGTCGCGGCTTAGAAGTGTGTTTGCCGTTTCGGCTGTAAGGCTCATAAAGCATCCGCCGCAGGTATAAACGCCGCTTTTGCTGTCGTGCACTTCAATTTCGGCGATGGCTTCGCCGTCGTAGGTGTCCGCGACTCTCTTAAATGTCTCCAGCGCGCCGGCCTGAACGTCTTTTGCCGCCGCCTGCCATTGCTGTTCAACCGCAGCGATTTCCGTCTCAAACTTTTTCGCAATTTCCTCGGTCTGTTTGCGAATTTCGCTAAGCTCAATTTTCTCTTTTTCTATCTCCGCCTCTATCTGGCCACACTGGGTCTGGTCAATTTCAACATTTTTCATCAGTTCCAGAGTTTGCGCTTCGACCTTGCTGCTGTCTGCCCTTGTGGTGTTTAACTCGGTCAGAATCGTGGCATATTCCTTATTGTTCTTTGCGGTGTTAAGAGCCGCTCGGTATCTGGCAAGCGTTTCATCTGTTGTTTTGACCTCGAGTTCGAGCCTGTCAACCTGTATTTTGGTTAGCTGAATCTCTTCTTTCTTTGCTTCGAGCGTGTTTTGGAGTGTGCGGAGTTGATTTTCTTTGAGGATGACATTTCTGCGGCAGCGGGCAAGCTTGGCCTTGGCCGCTCTCAAATTATTTTCTACACTTTGAAGTTTTACCAGAGCATTAAGCAACGGTCCCATGGACGCTCCTAATTGAATGGGCTTAATATTATAAGCCCATCATTATCAACTGTTGAGCCTAATATTCAACAAAAAAATTACATCTATCAGAATATTGAACGTAACTTTTTTAAATTAACATAGTTATGACAATTTTATCGGCAGGGAAATGTTAAAGCCGGCGATTTTTTCGCCACAATCAGGACATTGGCTGTTTGTTATCCTGTTTTTTATTACGCAAAATCCATCCCGCTCAATCAGCAGCTCTTTGCATTTCGGACAGTAAGTATTATCGGCATTTTTTGTTCGCAGATTTCCTATATAAACATATTTTAATCCCGCTGACTTTGCGATGTCGAATGCCCGCAGAAGCGTTGCCTCCGGAGTAGGCTCGGTATCGGTGAGTTTATATTGCGGATAAAATCTGCTGATGTGCCAGGGTGTATCATGTCCGCAGGTATTGAAAATAAATTCCGCGATTTGTTTCAGCTCATCGTCGGAGTCGTTTTGTCCCGGCACAATAAGCGTCGTAATCTCCATCCATATTTTTGTGTGATTGGCAATGTAATCTATCGTGTCGAGCACGGGCGCAAGTTTCGCTTTGCACAAATTTTCATAATAATTTTCGGTGAACGCTTTTAAATCGACATTTATTCCGTCGAGCCAGTCGGCGGAAAAATCGAGAGCTTCTTTGGTCATAAATCCGTTGGAAACAAAAATGTTTGCCAGGCCTTTTTGTTTTGCGATTTTTGCCGTGTCAGCCGCAATTTCCATAAACACCGTCGGTTCGGTGTATGTATAAGCGATGCTTTTGCAGTCCGATTTAATCGCCAGTTCGACGATTTCTTTCGGGGCAAATGATTTTCCGCTGATTTGGCCTGCCGACTGGCTGATGTGCCAGTTCTGGCAAAAGACGCATTGAAAGTTGCAGCCCGGAGCGGATATTGAAAAACTTTTACTGCCGGGCAGAAAATGAAATAATGGTTTTTTCTCGACAGGGTCGGGATTTGCCGCGCAGAGTTTGTGATAGTTGAGCGAATATAATTTGCCGTCGATATTTTTGCGAACCCGACATCGCCCCAAACCGCCGATTGCAATCGTGCATCGCCAGTTGCAGAGTCCGCATTGAACTTTGCGGCCTTCAATCTGTCGATACAAAACCGCCTCTTTAGGGTTGTCTGTTTCCATAATGCTATTGTAAAGTAAATCAAAAAAATTACAATAATAGTTGAAAAATTATCAGAGATGGGGTAATATGCCATTATGGTAGAAATGGCTGAAATTAGAGAAGTCGCACAGAAAATAGGTCGTCAGGCCAATGCTAAATCGGTGATTCTGTTTGGCTCTTACGCCAGAGGGCAGGCAACCGAACACAGCGATGTGGATATTCTTGTTGTCGCGGAGAGTTCCCTCCCAAAACATAAACGCAGCAGGGAGCTTTACAAACTTTTCAAGCCATATCCATTCGGAATGGATATTGTGGTTTATACCTCCGCTGAAATTGAACTTGCAGGGAAAAGCCCCTTGTCTTTTATCTCCACAGTTTTACGGGATGGAAAGAAAATTTATGGATGAGAATGTCAAGCTTGCAAGAAAGTGGACGGCAAAGGCGCTGGGTGATTTACTAAACGCCGACAATAATCTAATAGCAGAGAATATTCCTTATGATACGGTATGTTTCCACTGTCAGCAAGCGGCGGAAAAATTGCTGAAAGCGTATTTGATTGCTAAAGGTAAAAATTATCCGTTAAGCCATGATTTGCTGTTGCTGCTCGAATGTGTTGAAGAATTTGACCGAAGTGCCGAGCATATTCGCGACTGGCTTATTGTGCTAATTCCTTATGCCGTTGAAATACGGTATCCCGATGAATGTTTTGTACCATCGCCGGAGGATGCGAGCGAGGCGCGTCAGGCGGCAGAACAGGTTAAGAAATTTATTTTTGAAGTATGTCCGTCAATTTTTGATTGAATTGAAAACCTCGGTTAGTATTTTTATTGGATGTTCGACTTTTTTGCCGGTTAGATGTTCAATCTGCATTTTGCAGGTCGAGCATTCGGTCAAGATTACATCGGCGTTTGAGTTTTCTATTTTTTCAGCAAGCTGCCTGCCGATTTTGAGCGACATATCATAGTTTTTCTTCTGCATTCCGAAGGTGCCCGCGATTCCGCAGCAGCCTGCGTTTAATTCTTCAATTTCAATGCCGCATAATTTTTTCAAAACTTCCACCGAAGCAGGTTTTTTCTGCAAAGCCAGCAAGTGGCAGGGCGTATGATGAACAAATTTTTTGTTGGTTTTCAGAGCCGCGACAGCCTGCCCTGAGCTTGTCGAACGGGTAATGGAGCGGTCATTGGTTAATTTTTTCAAATACTCGAAAAATTCAAAAACATTTTCCGAAACAAGTTTTGCGTCTTCGCCATCGACAAAAAATCTTAAATCCTCTTTCAGGCATAATGCCGCGCTCGGCTCGGAGCAGATAATTTTATAGCCCTGTTTGATTGCCTTCGCTAATTGCTCGACATTGTATTGTAAATCTTTTCGGCTGGTCGCGATGTCGCCATAAACCACCGCAGGCAGCGGGGCAGGTCTCTGGGCGGGAACAATAACTTCGATATTATTCGCACGCAGAAATTTTATTGTCGCAAAACCCAGCTTGTGGTCGTTGTAATTCACATAAGTATCCGTGAAATATGCAACTTTATCGAGCGGATTTTTAATTGCCGGCTGTATAGCCAAAAATTTATTCGCCTTTTTGATAAAACTCGAAAAACCGAACTTAGGCATTTGTCTTCTCTTGTCGATGCCGAGCAGAATATCCATAAACCATTTTGTCGGCGGCAGAGACATAACAAAATTACTCAAAGGCGCAAAGCAGGAACTCAAAATGCTTATATATCTGTTATGCGTCAAAACCTGCGCAGTTTTGGCAAGTCCTTTTTTCTTCGCCAGTCTCGCCCGAACTTCCATTATCATTTTTGAAACATCAACGCCCGACGGGCAATCCAAAACGCACGCCTTGCAGTTGACGCAGCTTGACAGAATCTCTCTAAACTGCTGCGATTCAAAATCCTGTTCGCTAATCAATCCCTTCGCCCAGGCGGCGAGCAAATTCGCTCTTGCGCGGGAGGAATACATTTCGTTTCCTGTCGCGCGGAAAACCGGACACATTCGCAGGGCGGCATCCGTGCTTCTGCAAAGTCCGCAGCCGCTGCACTGGATAAGCTCAAACTTAAATTCGTCAGGCCGGAAGTTCAATTCAGTTTTTGTTTTTTCATCTGCGAATTTATTTTTGTTGCGCAGATTCTGCGTCATTATATCGGCATTGTCGCTGATTTTTTTGTCAGGATTGAGAATGTTTTTCGGGTCGAATATATTTTTTAATTTTTTGAGTATGTCGCAATATGCCGGGCTGAATTGTTTTTTCATAAACGCCGCGTGAATGATTCCATCGGCGTGTTCTCCGCTTAGCGAGCCGCCAAGCGAAATGGCAAGCGTGAAAACCTCCTCGGCAATTTCGGTCATCTTTTTTACATCGGCGGCATCGAATAAATTCAAATATGGCCGAACGTGAATCTCGCCATCGCCTGCGTGGCCATAATAGACCATATCGACTTTATATTTTTCGCCTATTTTTTGCAGACCCGCCAGATACTCGGCAAGTTTTTTGCTGTTCACCGAGACATCCTCAATAAACGGCACGGGCTGTGAAAGGCCTTTTTTTCTGCCCAGCAGCGGAACGGCATCTTTGCGGCATTTAAACAGCTTCTTCTGAATGGCAGGGTCGAAGACGATTGTTTTGTCGAAGCACAGTTCGCCGACCGCCGAGACGGTTTTTTCTATTTTCGCTTTTACTTCGTTGTC